>CANQDS010000011.1 GCA_947593655.1 uncultured Lachnospiraceae bacterium
AACAGGGCGTCAAAAACGTGTTATCGACGATCAAGAGCGCTCCGGCCGCATGGGCTATCTCGGCGCAGGCGGCGATGTCCGCCACATGCATCTCATACGCCGTAAAGATCCGCTGCGCGTTCGACAACAGATAGATCCGTTTGCCTGCCGCCCGCAGGCTCCCCAGCATCTCCTCCGTGCCCGGATACACTTTCACATAATCCGTTGCCATCACCCGGAAAAACTGCCCGGCGTGAACCGCCAGTTCCGCAGTCGGCTCTGTTCCCTTCGCCCGGAACAGTTCGGCAAAGACTTCCGTGATCTCGATTTCCGGAGACGCCTCATGCGCGTACTTCGGATCGCCTTCCAGCGTGCTTTTCAGTTCCGACTCCTTAGTTTTCACCAGCGCTTCATAAGCGCTTTTCAGTTCCTGCGGCGCATAATGCGCATCGTAATAACCGTAAAAAAGGGCAAGTTTTTCCCATATTTCTCCGGCATTCTCCTCCGTATGGATGTCCACCAGCGTTCCATACAGATCAAATACGTAAACTTCATAATCCATCGGCAGTTTTGCCAGCGTCCCGCCCGTCTTTTGTCCGTCCTTCTCCATGCTTATCCTCCCGTACTTTGATCAGGGGACATTCCCCTTTTGATTACTATTATAATCGAACTGCTTCCGCAAATGAAGCAAAATCTTTTTTTCCAGACGGGAAACCGCAACCTGATTCATCTGCAGGGCGGCCGCTACCTCCGTCTGCGTCTTTCCCTCCAGATAGCGCATCGTCACCAGCGTCCGGTCCCTGAGATCCAGTTTCTCCAGAAGCTGGCGGACCGTCAGTTCATTGATGATCCTTGTTTCCGAATACTGCTCGTCCACCAGCTGATCGGCAAGCGTTGCGTCGGACGAGGCGATCGGGCGGTAGATCGACTCCACCTCCGCCGTGCCCTCCAGTGCGGTTATAAGTTCTTCCTTCGTCAGCCCCGTGGCCTCTTCCAGTTCCAAAAGCGTCGGTTCGTGGTTTTTCGTCTTTTTCAGGCGCTCTTTTACCGAGGCGATCTTCCCGGCGTTCTCCTTGATCTGGCGGCTTACATGGATCATGCCGTCGTCCCGCAGAAAACGCTTGATCTCCCCAATGATCAGCGGTACTGCATATGTGGAAAATGCATAATCTTTGGAAACGTCAAAACGTTCGACCGCCTTTAACAGGCCGATCGAACCGATCTGGAACAGTTCCTCCATATCATAGCCGCGCCCGCTGAAGCGTTTTAGCACCATATAGACCAGACCGACATTTTCCGATATGATCTGGTTGCGGATCCCGCGGTCGCCCGCCTGCGCTTTCCGGAACGTATCTTTCCATGCTTCCTCTTTTGCCGGCGCAGCGCTACCCATTCTCCTTTCCGATGTATTTTTTCATCGTAACCTTCGTGCCAAAGCCCGGACGGGAGTCCACCGCCACCTGATCCATAAACGCCTCCATGAAGGCAAACCCCATGCCCGTGCGCTCCTGCTCCGGTTTTGTCGTATAAAACGGCTGCATGGCGCTCTTTACGTCCTCCATTCCGATTCCCCGGTCTTCAACGACCACGGTCAATTCGTTTCCGCACCGGTCGCAGGTCAGCTCCACCTGACGCTCTTCTTCGGAATATGCATGGACGATCGCATTGGTGACGGCTTCCGAAACGGCAGTCTTCACATCCGCCAGTTCTTCCAGCGTCGGGTTCATTTCCGTCATGAATGCGCTCACGACAAGCCGCGCAAACCCTTCGTTGACCGAACGCGCATCAAAATACAAATGCATATGGTTTCTCGTCTGATCAGTCATTTCCGTCCTCCTCCTTTATGGTTATCATCCGGTGCAGCCCGGAGGCACGGCATATTTTTTGGATCCGCTCCCCGAGATGGACCGCTTCCACCGTTCCCCCGTAAAATTTCATGGTCTTCGCCCTTCCGATCACGACGCCGATCCCTGAACTGTCCATAAATTCCGTTTCCGAAAAATCCAGCACCAGCCTGCGGATCTGATGCGCTTCGATCAGCCTGTCCATCTGATCCCGCAGGATCACCGCTTTGTGGTGGTCGACCTCCTTCGGCATCCGGTACGTCATTTCGGCGCCTTCGATCTGATATTCCCGTTCCATCGTTTCCTCCCCTTACTGAAATTAAGACAAAGAATCCGACCTGCCGGATTCTTCGCGCCCAGACAGAATTGAAAAGCAATTATTTTCTTCTAAAGAATTTCCTAATTTCCTGTCAAACAAGAAGACGCCAGGGAATTCCTTCCGTTGACGTCTTTCGTGCAAAAGATCCGCGCACCGCTTCGGGCGCGGGAGCCGTTTTCCCGGCATTCGATTAATTGACATAATTCGCGGCGGTCCGTGCCCGTTGCGTGTTCGGATAATTATCCAGAATATACTGGTAATACGGCTTCGCCGCTTCCGCATTGCCGCTTCTCTGGTAGGCCTGCGCCAGATAATACGCCGCATTGCCGTCCTGATAATCCATATTCTTATCCGTGACCGCTTTCAGGCGCTCGACCGCGCCGTCATAATCTCCGCTGGCATACATGGAATAACCTTCCTGATACTGTTCGCTCATATACTGCTCGTTGACCTGATCGCTCAGCGTCTGATAAGCCGGTTTGACGCTGTCGCTTAAATAAGAAGCGTCCACCGATCCTAAAGCGGTTCCCGCAGTCGTGATATCCCCCGCATCAAAAGCAATGTATGCGTTGAGCAGCTGCTCATACGTCGATACCTGCGCCTGGATTTTCGCGGAACTGTCCGCCGCGGAAGCCACCTGCCCTTCGAGATCCGTAATCTGCCCCTGCAGCGATTCGATCGTCTGCGCGTTGCTCGTAATCTCGTCATTTGCCGACAACAGCTGCTTCTTCGCCTCATTCTGCGCCGCCTTCTGGACATTCGGAACGATGAGCCAGCTTGTCACGGCCGCTCCCACAAGAAGACCGATCACCAGATAAAGCAGCGTAGAACCGAGAGAAGTTTCCTTAAAGCGCTTCGGCATGATGATCGTCTCATTTCCGCTCTGGTAAGAGATCAGATCGTCCTGTTTCGGTTTCCGCGAGCTGCCGCTCTCCCGAAGCCTTGCATTGACCTCTTTCAGATAACGGAGCGTCATGGTATTGTCCGTGTCGATCTTCCCCGCGTTGCGGAGCGACTTCTTCGCCAGATCCAGCTTATCTTCCTGAAGATACAAAAGGGCGAGGAGCTGGTGTCCCTTGACCAGCTTCGGATTCAGGGAAAGAACCTTTTTCAGCTGGATGATCGCTAAGTCCCGGCTGTCCTGCCTGCAGTAGAGCAGCGCCTGATTGTATTTCTTGATCGTCTGATTGACCGTATCGAGCTTGCTTCGGTCCTGCTGGATCGTTTCCAGATAAAAGCTGGCGCGGTTGTCGATCGGCTGGTAGCTCTTGCTGATCACCCATTCGCTCAGCGCGTCCACCACTTCGCCCATCTCGAAATAAACCAGCCCCAGAAGATTCCTCGCATCGATATGGTATTTATTGAGTTTTAAACAACCCTTTAAGCTGATGACCGCACCGGAGAGGTTGCGAACCCCGGCTTTCTCCAGACCGTCATTGTAATAAGCATTCGCCGTTCTGGCCGCTTTCAAAAACAGCTTCAGATCGGTGCCGCAGGATGGGCAGACGGCTGCCATTCCCGCTTCTTCCCCGCATCGGTAACAAATCATATCTGCCTCACTCCTGACCTGCGTATGGGCGGCTGCTGTTATTCTGGCGGAATTCCCGCATCATCTCCGATATGATATCCGTAACATCCGTCAGATCATGATTGTAGATCGCCGATTCCGCCTCTTCCACTTCCAGGCTCGGCTGAAAATTCTTCAGCTCTTCTTCAAAATTGATCATGAGAACCTCCCGAAAATAAAAAAGCCACTATATTTTTCTCTATCATTATAATATAGTGGCTCTGATATGCAAGTGTATTTGTGTGATAAATTACTAAAAAATATCGCACGAAATTCTTTTATCCGACAAATTCATCACGGATGGAGAACATCAGCACCTTATCGGCGTTCACTTCAAATTGCACGCACTGCTGCTGTTCCTTGATCTGCACGATGATGTCGTCGATCGCGACCGTGCTGCCCGGATAAATGTCGCGGATGATCCGGATCTTAGCGCCTTTCGCCCGCTCCATGATATCGTTCATCTTGCGCAGTTTATCGTTGGCTGTCGCAAGCTGCGCCTGCTTCATGATCTTCGCACGCATCAGGGCGATCCTGCGCTCGTCATTCTTGACATCAACCTTCTTCGCTTTCGCCATCTCATCGAACTGCTTCAATCCGAAATTGATCTTCTCAATGATCTCATTGTCCTCGTCGATCTGCCCCTGAATGTCATAAAGCTTCTTCAAAAGACCGCGGTGAACGCCCGCTTCCACACGGGTTTTGATCTCCTTGTCGTTGCCGCAGCGATCCGTCTCTACGCCTTTCGCACCGTAAACCGTCCCGCCGATAATGCCCGCCGCCCGGCCGCTGATAAAGATGCGGTCGTAGCTGGTGATATTGCAGTCGAGTACGGAATTGGCGTCAATGATCCCTTCCGCTTCGATGTTCGCATACTCGATGAACTTCGCATAAATATTCATCTTGGACTTGATGTTCGTCCGGTACGCGCCTAAAACGCCGCCGCGGAGGATAATATCCTTGCCCGCTTCCATCGTACAGGCTTCCACCGTGCCGTCCACGGTAATGGAGCCCGTCGCGATGACCGACATTCCGGCGGTAACATTCCCGTGAATCAGAACATCTCCGCGGAAATTGATATTACCGGTCTTCATATCGACATTCCCGTAAATCTCATAAACTTCGGAAATCATGATCCGGTTATCCTTCCGGTCGATCTTCCCGGTCATATTCGCGGTATAAACCAGATTATCCTCGGAACGGTCGAATCCCTTCCCGGTCAGCGGAGGCTGGGAACGCCCGCGCTTCGCATTGATCGGCTTACCGGTTACCGTAACGCCGTTCTCACCGATGACCGGCTCGTGGTAAAGGGCAATGACCTGTCCCTCTTCCACGATCTCCACCGCATGGATCGTCCAATAATCTACTGAGCCGTCCTCTTTCACCTCCGGACGCGAACTCAGATTCTGGTCGAACTGGAATTCATAGTAGCCGTCCCGGCCGTCTACTGCCGCTTTCCCTCTCGCGATCAAATATTCCCTTCCATAGAGGCGCTCGGAAATCATCTTATTGATAAGATCATAATCAATTCCTTCGCTGATCCGCTTTGCCGCCAGCGCGTCCATGATCTCTTCCTTTGTATATTGATCTTCGAATTTGATAATAGGAAGCATCAGGTAAGCTTCCAGTTCGTCATATGAGGTTCTGATAACAACATCGTGCTTTTTTATTTCCATAGACAAACTCCTGTTCAAACATGATTATTCGCATCTATATCATAGCACAACATGAATCAAATTTCAATTTTTTCTAAGCAATTTGTGTAAAATTTGTGCAAATGAATATAACTGTCCAGCCATGCGGCAAAATTGACACATTCTTACGGACTTTGCAGCCAGCGCCAGGTTCTGCGCCAAACGATACCAGTCTGTCGGCATGGGAACGCCTTCTTATGAACAAAGATAGCGGGACAGATTCTTCTCCACCTGCGCCATCATCTGCTCGTACTTCTCCAGCTTCGCCCGCTCCTCGGCAACCTTTTGCGGCTTCGCATTCTGCAGGAATTTCTCATTGGACAGCATTCCCTTCGAGCGCGCCAGTTCTTTCGTCAGGCGGTCTTTCTCCTTCTGCAGACGCTCCCGCTCTTTTTCAAAGTCCACCAGATCCTCCAGCGGGAGGTAAGCGGCCGCGCCCGGAAGCACGACGGATACCGCATCCTCCGGAATGCCCGTTTTATCTTCGCAAACCGCAATCCCGTTCGTAAACGCCAGATTGACGTAAACCTCCCGGTTCTGATCGAACACGGCGCGGATGTCCGCATCCTTGGATACCACAAACAGTTTCGCTTTGCGGGACGGCGGAACTTCCATCTCGGTCCGCACGTTGCGCACGCCTTTCACAAGCTCCTTGCAGCGCTCGATCGCCGCTTCCTCCTCCGGGAAATCCCATTCTTTACGGTATTCCGGCCAGCGGGAAAGCATGATCGTCTCTTCCTCCGACTGCAGGGTGCAGAAGATCTCCTCCGTGATAAACGGCATATACGGGTGGAGCAGTTTCAAAGCCTCCTCTAAAACCGTTCTTAACGTCCAGAGCGCCGCATTCGCGGACGACGGATCCTCTTCCTTTTTATAAGTACGCACCTTGGCCATTTCAATGTACCAGTCACAGAACTCATCCCAGATAAAATCATAGACTTTCTGCACGGCGATCCCGAGTTCGAATTTATCCATATTAAAAGTCACGTCTTTCGCAAGCGTATTGACTTTCGACAGGATCCATTTATCCGCCGGATGCAGTTCTTCCAGAGACGGCTGTACCGGTTCTGTGCCCTCCAGATTCATCAGAATGAACCGGGAAGCGTTCCATACTTTATTGGCAAAATTGCGGGAAGCCTCGACGCGCTCCCAGTAAAAACGCATATCATTTCCCGGCGCATTTCCGGTGATCAGCGTCAGGCGGAGCGCATCCGCCCCGTATTTATCGATCACTTCCAGAGGATCGATGCCGTTTCCGAGCGATTTGCTCATCTTGCGCCCCTGCGAATCACGCACCAGTCCGTGGAACAAGACCGTGGAGAACGGCGCTTTCCCCATCTGCTCATAACCGGAAAAGATCATGCGGATAACCCAGAAGAAAATAATATCGTATCCCGTCACCAGCACGTCGTTCGGATAAAAATATTCCAGTTCCGGCGTCTGATCCGGCCATCCCAGCGTGGAAAACGGCCAGAGTGCGGAAGAAAACCAGGTGTCCAGCGTATCCGGATCCTGCGTCAGATGGCTGCAGCCGCATTTCGGGCAGACCTGCGGCTTCTCGATGGACACCGTCATCTCCCCGCAGGAATCACAGTACCACGCCGGGATCCGGTGCCCCCACCAGAGCTGGCGGCTGATGCACCAGTCCCGGATATTATCCGTCCAGTTGAAATACGTCTTATCCATGCGCTTCGGCAGAAGTTCGATCTCGCCGTTTTTCACGCCTTCCACCGCCGGTTTGATCATCTCATCCATCTTGACAAACCACTGCTGCTTCACCATCGGCTCCACCGTGGTATGGCAGCGGTCGTGGGTTCCGACATTGTGGGAATGAGGTTCCACTTTCACTAAAAGCCCCTGCTCTTCCAGATCATGCACCAGCGCTTTCCGGCACTCATAGCGGTCCATGCCCTCGTATTTTCCTGCATGGCTGTTCATCGTCGCGTCGTCATTGATGACGATGATCTCCTCCAGATGATGGCGTTTCCCGACTTCAAAGTCGTTCGGATCATGCGCCGGAGTGATCTTCACGCAGCCGGTTCCAAACTCCCGGTCTACATAAGAATCCGCAATGACCGGAATCTCACGGTCGGTCATCGGCAACTTTAATGTTTTCCCGATGATGTCCCGGTAGCGCTCATCCTCCGGATTGACAGCAACCGCCGTATCCCCGAACATCGTCTCCGGACGCGTCGTTGCGATCTCTACAAACCGGCCTTCTTCGCCCACGACCGGATAATTGATGTGCCAGAAAAAGCCGTCCTGCTCTTCATGTTCCACTTCCGCATCCGAGATCGAAGTCTTGCAGACCGGGCACCAGTTGATGATACGCGAGCCCTTGTAGATCCAGCCCTTCTGATAGAGCTTGATAAAGACCTCCTGCACCGCGCGGGAACAGCCTTCGTCCATCGTAAAGCGCTCCCTCTCCCAGTCTGCGGACGAGCCCATCTTCTTCAGCTGCTTAATGATGCGCCCGCCGTATTCTTTCTTCCACTCCCAGCATTTCTCCAGAAATCCTTCACGCCCCAGCTGCTCTTTCTCAATGCCCTGTTCTTTCAAGGATTCGATCACCTTGACTTCGGTCGCGATCGAAGCATGATCCGTACCCGGCTGCCACAAGGCATTGTACCCCTGCATCCGCTTGTAGCGGATCAGGATATCCTGCATCGTATTGTCCAATGCGTGCCCCATGTGGAGCTGCCCCGTAATATTCGGCGGCGGCATCACGATCGTAAACGGTTTCCGGCTGCGATCCGCCTCGGCATGAAAATAACCGTTCTCTTCCCATTTCTGATACAAACGATCCTCAATATCTTTCGGATCATAAGTCTTGCTCAGTTCTCTTTTCATAAATTCCTCCCTATTATAAACATAAGTCTATATCTAACCTCAGACTATCGGATGCCAGTGCGGTCAATTATTCAGGGATTTGATAAACCCCTGATAGGCGAAGCAGGCGATCTCCCGATCCTCCATGCCCTCGGTATACGGTCCTTCCGGCCCCATAACCGTAAACGCATAGCCGACGACCATCATCAGAAACGCCAGTCTGCGCTTTCCCGGATCGGTTTCCGTGTAATAGCCTTCCTGATATCCCTCTTCTAAAAGGCGCATGATCATCCGCGAAGTATACGCATAGATCCTGCCGTAGAGATCCTGCGGGAGCTGCTCTTTTAATTCCCGACAGCTTTTCACATTGCCGAACAGCAGCTGGATCAGCCTCGAATACATGATATTATACTCCCGGTTCTCCCGGATCCACTCCAAAATGCCGTAGATCTTCTCCTCGAAATTCCTGCAGGCATCCTGTTTCTCGGAAAGCCGCGTGAATTTTCTGGAATATTCATACACAACAGCGTTCGCGATCAGTTCCTCCTTGGAGGAAAAATACTCATAGGCCGTGCCTTTCCCGATTCCCGCCTTGGAGGTAATATCCGACACCTTGACTCCGCTTAGATCCTGCCGTTCCCGCAGCAGCTCGGACACCGCCCGGTACATCTGCAGCACCTTGGGGGAAGGAGCTGTGATATAATCAATATCCACATGGAAATCCTCCATTACAATTCCTCCTCGACCATGCTCTTTTCACGGTTAAACGCATCATAAATACACGGGATCACGATCAGCGTCAGAAGCGTTCCGTATACCAGTCCGCCGATGATCGTAATCGCCATCGGTTTCATCATATCCGAACCTTCCCCGATCCCGACCGCGGAAGTCGACATCGCCAGGATCGTCGTCATCGCCGTCATCAGAATCGGGCGCAGACGCGTGATCCCCGCGTCAATGATCGCATCCTTCTTGCTCATGCCTTCCCGGCGTGCCTGGTTGATGTAGTCGATCAGTACGATTCCGTTATTGACGATCAGGCCGGCCAGCATGATAAAGCCGAGCATGGAAATGATGCTGACCTCATAGCCGCTGAAAAACAGGGCAAGAAATCCTCCGGTAAACGCCAGCGGGATCGAAAACATGATGATAAACGGCGATACCAGCGACTGGAACTGCGCCACCATGATCAAATAGATGAAGACGACGGAAAGCACCAGCATCAGCATCATCTGATGCATGGATTCGTTGATCGTCTCATCCTCTCCCTCCATAGAGATCGAATATCCTTCCGGAATATCCAGTTCCTTCAACCGGTCCTTAACCTCGTTGCTGACCAGCGTAACATTGTGGTCTTCGTCAATCCCGCAGGAAACGGTCAGATACCGGTTCTGCGCATCGCGGCTGATGGTGGAAAGCGTCATCGTATCCTCCATCGTACAGATCTCGTCTAGCGGGACTTCCTTTTCATTTCCTTCCTTATCCGTCCACGAAAACGTCAGCTTGCGGATATCGTCCAGCTGCGCCGCCGACTGCTCCTCCGTCTGCACATAAACCTCGTAATCCTTGACATCGGTCGTAACCGTCGTCGCCGAAGCCGCGTCTGCCATCTTATCATACACCAATTGGAAGACCTGCGCCACTGTATATCCGTATTCCGCCGCTTTTTCTTTGTCAACCGTAATCGAAAGCTGCGGAGTCTGGTTATCCAGTCCATCGTCGATGTCCTGCGTTCCTTCCACATCTTCTAACAGTTCCGCCGTCTGCGCCGCAAGTTCCTGCAGCTTCTGAATATCGTGCCCTTTGATCTGCAGAGAAAGCCCTTCCCCGAAAAACGCCGTAAAGTCCATCGCGGACGCGCTTGTCGTCACCAGACAGTCCATGTCCGCCGTGCGCGAAAGGATCTCTTTTTCCACATTCTGCACGGAAACATCCGCATCTTCATCCAGAATAATGTACATCGTAACGCTGTCGCCGCCGTCTCCCAGAAGGCTCATCGTGGAATTTCCGCCCGCCATCGCTCCGATCGTCTGGATTCCTTCGATATCGGAAATCTTCTCAATGACTTCATCGGAACAGCCGGTCAGTTCGTCAAATGTTAAGCTTTCCTCATCTTTCGCCGAAATGCTGACCGAAAGCTGGTTCGTTTCCATGTCCATATCCATGAACGTCATTCCGCGCGACAGTGATGCCGCCGCACTTAATACCAGCATCCCGACCGCTGCCACGAATACGATCGGCTTAAAGCGCAGGCACACGGCAAGGCATTTCCCGTAAAACTCTTTGACCGCATCAAACCACGGATACCGGACTTCACGCGATTTCTTCAGCATCGCGGACGAAAGCGCCGGTACAAACGTCAGCGCAACAGCCAGGCTGGCCAGCAGCGTAAAGGCGATCGTAAGCGCCAGATCCATAAACAGCTGCCGTGTGATCCCTTCGGTAAAGATGATCGGCGCATAAACGCTGACCGTGGTCAGTGTAGAGGCTACGATCGCGCCCGCCACCTGTGACGCGCCCTCCACCGACGCCTTGCGGATGGAGTATCCTTCACTCCGCAGACGATAGATATTTTCAATGACAACGATCGAGTTATCCACAAGCATACCGATTCCAAGCACCAGACCGGACATGGAAATGATGTTTAACGTAATTCCGGTAAAGTACATCAGCACGATCGCCGCGATCACGGAAAGCGGGATCGAGCAGGCGATAATGATCGTCGGCCTGATATTCTTTAAAAACAAAAACAGTACGATGATCGCCAGCACCGCTCCGACGATCATATTCTGGATCACGCTGTCCACGATCATATCGATGTAGACGCCCTGATCCATCAAAACGGAAAAATGAAGCCCTTCCGTCTCTTTCTCCAGCGTTTCAAACCGATCCAGCAGACGGTCGGTAACATCTCCCGTCGAGTATCCGGTCTGCTTCTCCATAGAAAGCATAATGCCCGGATTTCCATTGATAATGGCGTAAGAATCGTCCGAATTGTCCGTCACTTCAATATCCGCCACATCGGAAAGACGGATAATGCCTACATCTTCCATTCCCAGATCCATCAGTACCAGATCATCAAGTTCTTCCACTTTCTCCACGCCTTTTCCGACCCGCACCAGATACTGTGTGCTGCCGTCATATGCGTATCCCGCCGGCATGTCAAAATTCTGGGCGGTCAGGATCCCTCCTAATGTCTGGACCGTCAGGATCTCATTCAGATCGGCGGATTCATAAGCCGTATTTTTGGCCTCATCCAGCGAAGTCTGCGCACTTTCCAAAGAAGAAGCCGCCGTCGCAAGCTGTGCGGAACTGCTTCCCATCTGGATCGCCGCCAGCACGGCATTTGCATTCAGGGTGTCCAGTGCCCCGGCAAGCGTCACTTTCCCCGCTTCGATCTGCTCTAAGGCCGTCTCGATCGTATCGATCCCCGTATTGATCTGAGTCAGAAACGTTCCGACCGCGGCAGATGCAGAGGAAAGATCGTCCATGCCGTTGACCGTAATCCCCATCGCCGACAGTCCCGCAAAATTCTGCGCGACCGCCGCATCCGCCTCGGCGCGCTGCGCCTGCAGGGTATCCAGCTGCGTCTGCAGCTGCGCCTGAAGCGCCTCGATCTGATCCTCCGGCAGATTCATTCCGCCTATGGCATCAAGGAGCGCCTGCAGCTGCGTAAGGCTGTAGTCTAACACCTGCAGCCGGGAATAGTCTTCCGACTCCCGAAAGGCGCTGATCCCGTTCTGCACCAGTTCCAGCTGCTCTTTCTGTGTTTCCAATTCGGAAAGCTGTGTTTTCAAATCGGATTCCGTTTTGTAGAGCTGTTCTTTCTGATCTAAAACCTGCTGGTACGCTTCATTCATCTGCTGCGCGCCGGAATCCAGAGCGCTCTGGCCGCTCTCCACCTGATTTTTCCCGGAATCCAGTTCGTTCTGCGGCTCCACAAACTGCGCATCGATCTCATCATGGATCTTCTGGTTCAGCGCATCGATCTTCTCCTGATCCAGCGTTACCTCGATCCGCTCCTCGATCTGGCCGGTGACATTCACCGACGCCACGCCTTCCAGACTCTCCAGGGACGGCGTCAGCTCCGCGTCCACATAATCGGAAAGCGCAGACGCATCCATTCCGTCTACATCGACGGCCGCCGTGAGCACCGGCATCATGTCCGGATTGATCTGCATGATCATCGGCGTGCCGACCGAATCATCCCATGTGCCTTCCAGCTGGTCCAGCTTCTGCTGGATCTCGATCACGACCGAGTCCATATTCGCATTCTGCGCGTATTCCAGCACAACCATCGAATAACTGTTGCTGGACGAGGACGTGATATTCTTAATATTCGAAGTCGTCGCCATCGCCGCTTCGATCGGAGCGGTCACATCCGTCTCCACTTTTTCCGGGCTCGCCCCCATATCCATCGTTATTACCATCGCGTACTGCAGGCTCATATCCGGCAGCAGATCCGTCGTCATCCGCGTCAGGGAGACGACCCCGAGCACGATCACGAGCAGCACGCCCACCAGTACGGTATAAGGTTTTTTCACACTGTATTTGGAAATCATTGTTCTCCTCCGTTTCCGTTCCCGACCGACTGGTCGGTCAGTCGATTATTATTATACTATCTCAATTTCATTATGCAAGAGGAAACGGAGGTTTTCATATTTTTTTCATAAATAGAACAATAGAAATAGAATAACAGACTATCAGAACTGGAAATATACAAACGGAGCCTCTCCCGTAAATGCAAGCGCTAAAACCAAGCCGCAAGCGGTAAAAAACGCAGTCAGCCCCCAGAAACTGTTCAAGTTTACAACCGGATAATATCCGCTGACGCTGTTTTTCTTCCGGGAATGAAGCACAGCCGCCACCGTTGCGATCATGACAAAAGCGATAGAAATATATGACCACATAAAATTCTGCACAATCCCGTTCTGCAGCGTAACAATCCCCCGGATCACATTCCACGCATCAGTAAAGGTATCTGCACGGAAAAAGATCCATGTAAAAGTAATAAAGCAGTAAGTAACTACAATTCCTGCCGCTTTTCCGGGCAGGGAAGAAATTTCTCTTTTCCGCAGCTTATCCAGACAGAGGGCAAAACCGTTCAATGCGCCCCAGAAAACAAAGGTCCAACTTGCGCCGTGCCAGAGGCCGCCCAGAAGCATGGTAATAAAAAGATTGACATACTGCCGTTTCTTTCCCTTCCGATTCCCGCCAAGCGGAATATATAAATACTCCTTCAGCCATGTGGAAAGGCTGATGTGCCATCTGCGCCAAAATTCCGTAATACTTGCAGAAATATAAGGCAGATTAAAATTCGGCAGAAAATCATACCCAAAGCATTTTGCACATCCGATTGCAAGATCCGAATATCCGGAAAAATCAAAATAAATCTGCAATGAATAAGAAACAGCCGCCAGAATCAGAGTCTTCCAATCATATGCAGAAGGCGCATAAAAAACATCATCCACAAAGACAGACATATGATCTGCAAGAACAATCTTTTTTAACAAACCGAACACCATAAGCTGCACACCGTACTCAATACCCTTTAAGGAAACTCTTCTCTCCTCATCCAGCTGCGGCAGAAAATCCTTCGCCTTCACAATCGGTCCGGCAACCAGCTGCGGAAAAAAGCTGATATACAATGCAAGTTTTATAAAATCCTTTTCCGCGCTTATTTTTTCCCTTTTCACATCGATCACATAACTTAAAGCCTGAAAAGTATAAAAAGAAATGCCTACCGGAAGGATAATGTTCAAAATTCCGGTTTTACGTCCGAACAAAGCAGAAAAAGACGCAAGGAAGAAATTAAAATATTTAAATACTGCAAGTACGATGAGCGGAACTGCCACACCGGCAAAAAAGGCAATCCGGTTTTCTGCGTATTGCGCAGTAAAATAAGCCGCAGTTGTCACAAACAGCAGCAAAAAGCAAAAGCGCCAGTCCCAGTACCCGTAAAAAAAATAACTTGCCGTTAATAAAAAAATATGTTTTCCCTTTCTGCCGCATTTTCTCTCCAAAACTGCCGTCCCAAACAGAACTGTAATAAAAAATATAAAAAATTCAATGGATGCAAAAGACATAGATTTTCTCCTAACGACCCGATTATTTTTCCATCATCTGATAAAGTTCATCCGCAATCATTTCATGCCCATATCGGTTCAGATGCCCGCTGCCGACTGATGAATTGCAAAAACCATGCGGAAGGATATGGCGGGATTCGTATTCACGCTGAAAACGTTCCGTCATATCTAAAAACGCAATTCCGTTTTTATCACACAAAACAGAAAACGTTTCCCTGGCATCTGCATCATCCGGCAGTTTTAATGTGCCGTCAGCATGGATTCCGCCCGCCGGATGATAGACAATAATTATTTTCACCTGATTCTCCGCCGCAATTCCACTGAGCATGGAAAGTACATTGTCAAGCTGCCCTCTGCTGTCTTCAACTTCAGCCGAAAAACTTCCGACAGCCTCCTGCTCATCTTCAGAAGCTTGTCCCAAAAAACCTTTCAGCTGAGAATACAGCAGCCTTATGAATTGATTCTTCGATAAAAAAGCAAGAACCCCTTTGGAATGATCCGCAATTTCCGGAACCTCACCATTCAAAACAGAATCCAGTTCTTCCGGGCTAAAATCTAATCGTGCCGTTTCAACTACAACATATTCTTCCGGATGGTAGTATTCAACGGCTGCCTTGAAATTGCTGCAGCAGGTTAAAAAATTATGTCCCGATATTCCAATATTATAAACAATTCGATCCTGCAGCAGCCCGTTCAGTCTTGCTGCCGTATTTTCATTCTGGGCAACCTGATAGGCTTCCATATGCGAAGATCCCATGACAAGAGTATGTATTTCCATTCCCTCTTCATAATCAAAAGGATTAATAAATCCCTCGTTATTTGTTCTCCCTGCCGCAATTCCTTCCGTACAACGGGAATAAAATGCATCCGGATTCCATTTATAATCGGTGGTTCCACTGTTGTTAGGATAATGAACCGGAACGTTATAGTAAAACAGACAAAAGACGGTCATGATCAAAAAAGCTGCACAGCCTGCTGAAAATGCCTTTGCAAACCATATACAGACAGACTTGAAATTCATCTTTTATTTCCCCCTTAGCAGTTTGTAAAAGTGTACTTTTTCAAACTGCTGCTTTCGATAAAAGGGTGATCAGGAAAATATGAAAACGCCTTGACTTTAATCTGCTTTTCTGATATATTGCATATGCTGATAATAATTTGAAAAAGTACACATTTTCAAATTGTTACCGAATCTTTTTCGTCAGCTTTTTCAAACTCACGCACTTTATGGTAAAACGTCCCGATTGGCAGATTGCATGCCTCTGCCGCCTCCCGGAGTGTTAATTTTTTGTTTCTCCAAGCCTTACGCACAATATGAAAATTCTTTGGCAGCGGAACCGGAGGCCGCCCAAATCTTACCCCTTTGCTTCTTGCCGCGGCAATGCCTTCCGCCTGCCTCTGCCGAATGTTTTCACGTTCATTTTCTGCAGCAAAACTTAAAACCTGCAATACTATATCACTCAAAAACGTCCCCATAAGATCTTTTCCGCACCGGGTATCGAGCAGCGGCATATCAATCACACAAATATCGGCTCCTTTCTCCTTGGTGATTATACGCCACTGTTCCTGTATTTCTCCATAATTCCGTCCAAGGCGGTCAATGCTTTTAATGTAAAGCAGATCATCCCGCCTTAGTCTGTGCAGCAGCTTCTGATAATCCGGACGGTTAAAATCCTTCCCCGACTGTTTATCAATATAAATATTCTCCTCTGGAATCTCAGCTGCCTTCATCGCAATCATCTGCCTGTCTTCATTCTGTTCTCTGGTGCTGACCCGAATATACCCATAAATCATCTGATGTTCCTTTTCCCTCCGCTTTTATTTTTGTCTGACTGCATATGTGAAGCATTTTCGCGCTTAGAATAAGATCTGCCTTTCCTCCGATACACATATTATAACGATGTTCTGGTGATTTTTCTTTTTCAGATTGACTTTTTTTTAATACCCGCGCATAATAAAACCATAAAATTGCGGAAGGAGGCGCCTATGATGACCAAAATAATGCCGGCTGAAGAAACCCTGCTGCCGCTGCCTGTCGGCGTATCGGATTACCGTCTGGCCACCGCAGAATATTATTATGTTGATAAAACCATGATGATCCGGGATTTTCTCGATGAACGGCCGATGGTATCGCTTTTTACGCGCCCCCGCCGTTTTGGGAAAACATTAAATATGGATATGCTCCGCACCTTTTTCGAGAAAACAGACGAGGACACTTCCATTTATTTCCAAGATAAAAAAATCTGGAACTGCGGAGAAAAATATCGGAAGTATCAAGGGCAGTACCCCGTGATCTTTGTTACCTTCAAGGATATAAAAAAGGACACCTGGCAGGAAACCTATGACAGTATCGCACAGATGATCATTCTGGAATTTAAAAGACACGCGGAACTAAATGACAGTCCCAGAGTCAGCGACCGCGATTATTACCGGAAAGTCATTCATGGAGACGCAAGCAGAAACGACATGGAAAATTCCTTTATGATGCTCACCAAAATGCTCCATGACCATCACGGCACGGCTCCGGTTCTGATCATCGACGAATATGATACGCCTATCCAGCAGGGATATCTGCGCGGTTTTTACGATGATGTGATCCTTTTTATGCGCAACCTGTTTTCGGGCGGAATGAAAGACAACCGGCATCTCTCGTTCGGTTTTCTGACCGGTGTGCTCCGTGTTTCAAAAGAAAGTATTTTCAGCGGATTGAATAATCTGAAGATCAATTCCGTTTTAGATCAAAAATACAGTTCTTATTTTGGTTTTACCCCCGAAGAGGTACAGGAAATGGCTCACTATTACGGGGTTTCCGATAAATATGAAGAAATTTGCGAATGGTATGACGGATACCGTTTTGGCCAGTCGGATATTTTCAATCCGTGGTCTGTGATCAATTATTTCAGCAGCGGATGTGAACCAAGGGCTTTCTGGCTGTCTACCGGCAGCAATGACATCATCGGGGAACTGATCGGCCTTGCCGATCAGGATATCTATGACCGGCTGGCTTCTCTGGTAAAAGGCGAAACATTTACTGCTTATATTGACACAAATGTCATTTACCCGCAGATTCAGAACAATCCCTCTACCGTCTATGGTTTCCTTCTGGTTGCGGGATATCTGAAAGCAGTCAGAACCTCCCTCTCTTTTACCGGTGATTTTCTGTGCGAAGTTGCATTACCGAATAAAGAAATTTCTTTTGTCTACAAAAAAGAAATACTTCAAAAACTAAACCGTTACAAAAGCCATACCTGACTGCTCAGATATGGCTCTTGTTCCTTGTATCTTCCCTTATACATCTCCGTCATCTGCTTCGATCGGAGGCTGCCCGTTCGCCGAGGCTACCACGGCAACCACAATAATGATTAAAAGAATGATGAGCAGCACAAGTGCTCCGAAGAAAAAAAGAAAACCCGTATCCGACATGCTTCCATCTCCTATCCATTTACTTATCACTAACTGCATTATAGCATATTATCTGCAATTTACAAGAAGAAATGTCCTCATCCGCAGTCTGCTATTAAGCGGATTCTTGAAATAGATTGAAATTTTCTTTCAAAAATCACTTAACATTATAGGAAGAAAGTAATATAATGTGAATAGCAGCTTGAATACACGGAAAGGAAACAACGATCCGTAACAGTTACAGAAAGGATTCATATGAGAAACCAGAAAATTGGAGAAACACTTAAAAAATATCGAAAGCTCAAAGGTTATCAGGTTCATGACGTCGCAGTGATCCTTCGCGATAAATACCAGCTTGATGTTGCCGACAAGACAATATACGGCTGGGAAAGCAATCAGGCTCACCCTACAAGCGATATGTTTTTGATCATCTGCGAAATTTACGAGATTTCCAACATCACCGGCATGTTCCTCTCCGAAGACGACGCCGTCTCGGACTTCGCCATCTCGCCGGAAGAGCGCTCTTTGATCGAAGCCTACCGGGAACATCCGCAGTTAAAAGAAGCGGTTCAGCGTATCCTGAAAATAACGAAAAGCTCATCTTCCACGCAGAAACAGAACGGCTGACGCCGCATCGGACGGAGAAAAGGAGGGAATCATGCCCCCCGCATTCCCCGTCCGGCATGTTTTGCGCATGATGCGGTTTTCCCTGCGGCATTCGGTTTGATAAGCGTTGAAAAAACGGTGCGGCAGGTATTTTTTGCATCCTCTTAACTTTCACTTGGTAATGTGTAAAAGTTCCGGAAATTTTCCGCGCCTTCGGGCGCACGGCGCTACAGCGCCTTGATCCGCTCTAACGCTCTTACGGTATTCTCATAATTTCCAAACGCAGTCAGGCGGAAGTACCCTTCCCCGCTCGGTCCGAACCCGGATCCCGGCGTTCCAACGACATTCGCATTCTCCAGCAGATGATCGAAGAAATCCCACGAACTCATGCCTTCCGGCGTCTTCAGCCAGATATACGGCGCGTTTACGCCTCCAAATACGGTATACCCCGCATCTTTTAATCCGTCCTTAATGACTTTTGCGTTGCGCATATAATAAGCGATCTGCTCTTTCAGCTGCGCCCGCCCGGCTTCGGAATACACGGCTTCGCCCGCTCTCTGCACGATGTAAGGAGCGCCGTTGAATTTTGTCCCGTGCCTTCTCGCCCACAGCGCGTTTAACGATACCTCCCCGCATTTTAAGGCCTTCGGAACGACCGTAAAGCCCAGACGCAGCCCGGTAAAGCCCGCATTCTTGGAAAAACTGCGGATCTCGATCGCGCAGGTTTCTGCGCCGCTGCATTCATAGATCGAATGGGCGACATTGTTTTCACTGATATAAGCCTCGTATGCGGCGTCGTAAATGATCACCGCGCCGATCCGGTTTGCGTAATCCACCCATTCCTGAAGCTTCTCTTTCGGGAGCGTGGTTCCGGTCGGATTGTTCGGCAGGCAAAGATAGATCAGATCCGGCGTTTCCTTCGGGAACTCCGGCACGAAATCATTCTCTGCCGTACACGGCATATAGATGACGCGGCTCCACATCTCTTTGTCCGCATCATAGGTTCCCGTCCGGCCCGCCATGGCATTGGAATCCACATACACCGGATAAACCGGATCGCATACGGCGATGCGGCAGCCGTCCGAAAAGATCTCCTGGATATTTCCGGAATCGCTCTTCGCCCCGTCGGACACAAAGATCTCGTCAGGTGCGATCCCACAGCCGCGCTTCTGATAATCCTGCTCCGCGATCGCATTTCTCAAAAATTCATACCCCAGATCCGGCGCATAACCGCGGAACGTATCCGCATTTCCCATCTCGTCCACCGCCCGGTGCAGCGCCTCAATGATCGCCGGAGCGAGCGGCTGCGTTACGTCGCCGATCCCCAGCCGGATGATATCCTTATCCGGATTCGCCGCCTGAAACGCATTGACCTTTTTCCCGATTGTGCTGAACAGATAACTGCCCGGCAGTTTTAAATAATTATCGTTAATCTGAAACATTTTTCTGCCCTCTCTTTTTTTGCATTTTTCTGAAAATCTGTAATTAAAACTTTAACACTTCCGCCGGTTCCTGTAAACAGGAATCCTCCGCTACGTTCCCATCAGGCTGATGATCATCTGGGAGATTTCCACCAGCCCCGTTCCGTTTTCCATGCTGCGTTTCTGGATATAGCGGTGCGCCTCCTCCTCGGAAAACTGGTTCCGTTCCATCAGAAGCGCCTTTGCCTGATCGATCAGGCGCTGTTCCTCCTCGCTCCGGACTTTCGGGCGCTGCCGCAGCCTTTTTCTCCGCCGCGTGATCTGATAATCCATCATTTCGACCGTACTCAGCAGCTCATGGATTTTCAGCGGCATGGAAAGGCAGACCAGATGTTCTTCTTCCTTTTCCAGAACATTTGCCGCAGAAGCGATCAGAAGCATCTCGAAGCCTTTCGGAAGGTACTCATAGATCTCATGGTACGCCAGATCGACAAAGCGGTATCCGCAGACGAGGATCCCCTGCTCCAGGTCATTGGCCGCCTGCAGCGCTTTAGCCCCGGTCGTGCAGACCGCCGCAACCTCATAACCGCTCTGCGCCAGGATTTTACGGATATTTCCCGCAGTCTCCGCCTTTGGAAATGCAATGACCAACTTATTCACAAATAACCACCTGTCCGCCCGCTTTTATATTTTGTACAAATACTCGTTAATTTCCCAGTCGGTTACCTGTGAACGGTATTCATCCCACTCCGCCCGCTTCGCGGAAATATATTTGGATGTGATATGCTCTCCCAGCACCTCGCAGATGAACCGATCCTTCTTCATCTCCTTCAACGCTTCATTGGCATCTGCCGGAAGGCTCTCAATCCCGTATTCCGCCTTGATCTCCGGCGGAAGGGAAAAGATATTCTGATGCACGGCCTCCGGCGGCATGATCCGGTTCTCGATGCCGTCCATTCCCGCTGCCAGACAGACCGCAAACGCCAGATACGGATTGGCGGACGGATCCGGGCTCCGCAGTTCGATCCGGGTTTCTTCCCCGCGCGCCGCCGGGATCCGGATCAGCGGGCTGCGGTTCGTTGCGGACCACGCGATGCAGGTCGGCGCTTCATATCCCGGAACAAGGCGCTTGTAGGAATTGATCAGCGGATTCGTGATGATCGTCATTCCTTTCATATGCTTCATAATGCCGCCCATAAAATAATAGGCTTCCCGGCTCAGCCCCAGTTCCCCGTCCGGATCGTCAAACAGGTTCTTTCCGTCTCTGGAAAGCGACATGTTGATATGCATTCCGGAACCGCTGACGCCCGCTTTCGGCTTCGGCATAAAGCTGGCAAACAGCCCGTGCCGCTTCGCGATCGTCTTAACAGCCAGTTTAAACGTCATAATGCCGTCCGCCGCAGCCATCGCTTCTTCGTATTTCAGGTCGATCTCATGCTGCGCAGGCGCCACTTCATGATGGGAAGAAGCAACTTCATAGCCCATATCCTCCAGAGTCAGGACAATATCGCGCCTTGCGTTTTCGCCCAGATCCACCGGTCCCAGATCAAAATATCCCGCTTTTTCATGGGTAATCGTCGTCGGCTGCCCGTTCTCATCCTGATGGAACAGGAAAAATTCGCACTCCGCCCCTACGTTAAAAGAAAATCCCAGTTCTTCCGCTTTCCGGAGCTGCTTCTTTAATATATAGCGGGAATCTCCCGCAAACGGCGTTCCGTCCGCGCCGTAAACGTCGCAGATGATGCGCGCGACTTTTCCCTGCTGCGGCCGCCACGGAAAGATCGTAAACGTATCCGGATCCGGATACAGAAACATATCCGATTCCTCGATCCGCGCAAACCCCTCGATGGAGGAACCGTCAAACATGCACTGATTGTTCAGCGCACGCTCCAGCTGCCCCGCCGTGATCGCAACATTTTTCATCGTTCCGAAAATATCGGTAAACTGCAGACGGATAAATTCCACGTCCGATTCTTCCACGATCCGGATGATATCCTGTTTTGTGTACTTCTTCATAATTCCTTTCTCTCCTATTTTTATAAAATTCAGTACCGGCGTCACGGCCGCTCTTCTTTCTGCGGCAGACCGCAGATTGCCAGCACCCGTTCAAAGGACATCGGCCCTCCGAAAAGATCCAGAGCGCTTCCGACCGTCACATTCAGCCGGTTCTTTCCAAGCGCACGGAGCCGGTACAGATCTTCATAATCATGGACGCCTCCGGCATAAGTCACCGGAAGCTTCCCCCATTCACCGAGAATCCCGGCCAGCGGTTCTTCAATTCCTCCGGCCTTCCCTTCCACATCCACCGCATGAACCAGAAACTCGCTGCAGTATCCGGACAGTTCTTCCAGAAGCGGCAGCGTTACCTCTTCCTTCGTAAATTTCTGCCAGCGGTCCGTCACGATAAAATACCCGCTTCCTTCCCTGCGGCGGCAGGAGAGATCCAGCACCAGCCGGTCTTTCCCGACGGCTTCACAGAGGCGTTTTAAGTTCCCGTAATGGATCTTCCCATCCGAAAATACATAGGAAGTGACGATGACTTTATCCGCGCCCGCCTGCAGAAACTCCCCGGCGTTCTCCGCCGTGATCCCGCCGCCGGCCTGCAGCCCGCCCGGATAAGCACGAAGGGCGCAAAGCGCCTGCTCTTTCGTCTGTTCGTAATATTCGCTGCCCGCATGATTCAGCATTATGATATGCCCGCCCCGGATCCCGCGGCTGCGGTAAAGCGCGGCATAGTACGCACTGTCCCTTTCGGAAACGAAATTCTCCCGCGCGCTGTCCCCCCGGTCGCTTAAGCTGCTCCCGACGATCTGTTTGACTTTTCCATTGTGAATATCGATGCATGGCCTGAATTCCATACGGTCCTCCTTTAAAAAACGGGCAGAGAAACCCCTTCTTTCCGGCTCCTTTGCCCTTAACCATCATAGCACACTCTCTTTCATTTGTGAATCACTCTTTTCCAAAGTTTTTTTCCAAACTTTCGGTTGACACGGCTAAATTATTTTGCTATCATAGCGCAAATAGATAAAAATTTACGAAAGCGAGGATTAGAAAATGGGTACTATTATCGGCGAAGGAATTACTTTTGACGACGTTCTTCTCGTGCCGCAGTATTCGGAGATTACGCCAAATCTGGTAGATCTGCGCACGCATCTGACGAAAAAGATCATACTTAACATCCCAATGATGAGCGCGGCGATGGATACAGTCACCGAATCCAAAATGGCGATCGCCATGGCCAGACAGGGCGGAATCGGCATTATCCATAAGAATATGTCCATCGAGGCCCAGGCAGACGAAGTTGACAAAGTCAAACGTTCGGAAAACGGCGTGATCACCGACCCATTTTACCTTTCTCCGGAACATACCCTGCAGGATGCAGACGACCTGATGGCGAAATTCCGCATCTCCGGCGTTCCCGTCACAGAAAACGGCAAGCTCGTCGGCATCATTACCAACCGCGATCTGAAATTCGAAACCGACTTTACGAAACTGATCAAGGAATCCATGACTTCCGAAAACCTGATCACGGCTTTGGAAGGGACAACCCTGGAAGAGGCCAAGCAGATCCTTGCCAAAGCCCGGAAAGAAAAGCTTCCGATCGTAGACAAGGACTTCAATCTCAAAGGATTGATCACCATCAAGGATATTGAGAAACAGATCAAGTACCCGTTATCCGCGAAAGATGAACTCGGCCGTCTGCTCTGCGGGGCCGGCGTGGGCATTACCTCCAATATGATGGAGCGCGTAGACGCTTTGGTCAAAGCTCATGTCGATGTGATTGTCGTCGATTCCGCGCACGGCCATTCCCGCAATATATTAGAAGCGGTGCAGAAGATCAAAGAACGCTATCCGGACTTACAGGTGATCGCGGGCAACATCGCAACCGGCGAAGCTGCCTTAGCACTGATCAAGGCCGGAGCAGACGCCGTGAAAGTCGGCATCGGACCAGGCTCGATCTGTACAACCCGCGTCGTTGCCGGAATCGGCGTTCCGCAGATCTCCGCGATCATGGACTGCTATTCCGCCGCGAAAGAATACAACATTCCGATCATCGCAGACGGCGGGATCAAATACTCCGGCGATATGACGAAAGCGCTCGCTGCCGGGGCCGACGTATGCATGATGGGTTCAATGTTTGCCGGATGCGACGAAGCGCCGGGAACCTTTGAGCTGTATCAGGGCCGGAAATACAAAGTATACCGCGGCATGGGCTCCATCGCCGCCATGGAGAACGGAAGCAAAGACCGCTATTTCCAGGAAGGCGCAAGAAAGCTCGTTCCGGAAGGCGTGGAAGGACGCGTAGCTTACAAGGGAATGCTGGAAGATACGATTTTCCAGCTGGTCGGCGGAATCCGTTCCGGCATGGGCTACTGCGGCTGCGCCGATATTGAATCGCTGAAACAGAACGGCAAATTCGTTAAGATCTCCGCCGCTGCGCTGCGGGAAAGCCATCCGCATGATATCCACATCACGAAGGAAGCTCCGAACTACAGCACAGACGGAAATTAAACGAGGTGAATTTATTTGGACCCCAGAAATATCACTGAAATCATCATACTGTTTCTCCTCCTGCTGCTCTCCGCCTTCTTTTCCTCGGCGGAGACGGCGCTGACCACGGTCAGCCGGATCCGGATGCGCACCCTTGCGGAAGCGGGAAACGCCAAAGCCGCAAGAGTCCTCCACGTCACGGACGACTCCGGCAAGATGCTTTCCGCAATCCTGATCGGAAATAACATCGTCAACCTGTCCGCTTCCTCGCTGGCGACTTCCCTTGCCATCGAGTATTTCGGCAGCGTGGGTGCAGGGATCGCAACCGGGATCCTCACCTTTTTGATCCTGATCTTCGGCGAAGTCACTCCAAAAACGATGGCAACAATCCATGCGGACCGGCTTTCGCTTGCTTTCGCCCTGATCATTGAAGTGCTGATGAAATTATTAACGCCGCTGATCTTTATTATCAACAAGCTCTCGCTGGGCGTACTGTTTCTGCTCCGTGTCAATCCGAACGCCAGAGACACGCTTCTGACGGAAGAAGAGCTCCGGACGATCGTCGATGTCAGTCAGGAAACCGGCGTCATCGAGGACGAAGCGCACGATATGATCCACAACCTGTTTGACTTCGGCTCATCCGAAGCCAAAGGCGTCATGGTTCCGCGCATCGATATGACCTTTGTCCAGAAAGACGCCACCTACGAGGAAATCCTTACCGTTTTCCGCGAAGATAAGTTTACGCGCCTTCCTGTCTACGAAGACAGCACGGACAACGTGGTCGGCATTATTAATATGAAGGATCTCCTGCTCTGCGAAGACCGGGAAACCTTTTCGATCTCCGATATCATCCGCGAACCGTACTTTACGTATGAACATAAAAACACGGCGGATCTGTTTATCGAAATGCGGAAAAATTCCATCTCGCTTGCGATCGTTCTGGACGAATACGGCGTGACCGCCGGACTCATTACCTTGGAAGATCTGCTGGAAGAGATCGTAGGAGAGATCCGCGACGAGTACGACACCGACGAAGTAGACGCCATCACGCGTCTTGGCGAACAGGAGTTTCTGGTGCTCGGCTCTGCCAATCTGGATGATGTCAGCGATGAACTGAATGTCCGCTTCACTTCCGAAAACTACGATACGATGGGCGGTTACTGTCTGGATCTGTTAGACCACGTTCCGGAAGTAAACGAAGTCGTCACGACAGAAGACAACATTTTCATCCGGATCGAAGAAGTTGATAAGAACCGCATCGAAAAAATATACATCCGGCTTCCGGAACAGGACGGACCGGCGGGTTAGGGATTCTTTCCCTCCCGCACGATCCGTTTTCTGTCGTTACAGATCCTTCCCTTCCCGCGCTTTCCTGTCATTACAGATCCTTCCCTTCCCGCGCTTTCCTGTCATTGCAGATCCTTCCTGTCCTGCGTTTCCTGTCGCTATGGATTCTGTCACGTCATCCGGTTTAACGCCGACCTGAGCAGACTCCGGTAATCCGCTTTTTTTACCCAGCAGGAAGTCTGTTTCAATCCGCCTTCCGATTCCGGTATCAGCTGCCGCCGCTCATCTTCAAAATATTCCATGCTGATAAACCGGCTTTTCCCCAGAAACTGCGTACCGGTCTTTGTCTTCGTATCGGTCAGATGGATCGTGATCATCCGTTCCGTCACATTTCCCGAACTGTCCGTCACCACCGCGTTTTCCGTCACGCTCCCGCTTTGGGTCAGATACAGGAAATCAGACGCCGCATAATCCGTAAGCAGAAAAGAGTTGCTCCCGTTGTTTCCGTAAGGAATCCTCCCGTCCTCCGGGTCGGTCGCCGCCATATGAGATGCCAGTTCCCGTTCCGTCAGCCTTCCGCGCTGTGCATCCGCCAGCGTATAATACAAATCCTTTGCCTGCACCGCGGGCGCTAAATCCCAGACCGCATACAGCGTAATCCTGGCATGGTTTGTATTGGACACGCCCGCCAGCCGGACAAGATTTTTGACCGAAAACTCCGACTCCGGAGGATATTCCGGCGTCACGGCATCTGCCGCCATGCTCCAGCCCAGAAAGGTGCAGCGCTCCGACTCCCTCTTATAGCGGTTCCGGGGGATCCGCAGCGTTTCTTCGTAACCGGCCTCCAGATCCGCCATGCTTCCCCCGTCCGCGCCGTTTCCGTCAAACACGAATGTGTACCTGTTTTCCTCCCATACGCCGTACAAAGAAACGGCCGGGGCATATTTGCTGATCCAGTCGGAAGAAACGGAATTTGTGATCGTATACTCCGCCTTTTCCGCTCCGGCGGAATGCGCCCATCCGGTCAGCTGATACCCCTCTCTGCTCCACTTCGGATCCGCAAACGCCTGCCCCGTATTCCCATAGGAAAATACCTGGCTGCGCGTCACGCTGTCCGAACCGGCCTGATTCCGGTAAAACGTCACCGTCACCGCAAGCTGCTTTGCATATGCAGTCCATGCACAGCTGCCCCGGACGCAGTACTGAAATTCCTTCTCATAAAAAAGCATCGGCCCGTTCCAGTAGGAAAATTCGTATCCGGTTTCCAAAACGGCCTTGATCGTCGCCGTGGCTCCATAGCAATAAGTACCGCCGCCCGATACCGATTTGATCCCGACCCCTTTACTAAGGGTAATGGTGTAGAACAATCCGGATACGGACTTATTATAAAATCCCTGCAGGGCAATTTTCGAATCGCTGCTCCAGTTCGCCGCACCCGCGATTCCCTGATACGTCGTATAAACCGTTCCCCAGGTCTTTCCGTTGTCGTCGATCCCGCCCTGGGGTGCACCGTTTTTCACAACTACCATGCAGGCATCAAAAACAATCCGGCAGTTTCCGCTGTTCATGGCCGATAACGCCGATTCCTTCATCCGCCCTTTGATGTTAGAGAGCGCGATCCGGTAAAGGTCGTACTGATAACTGCCGACGTCCGTAATATTGATGCACGCCATATTGCTTCCGCCCATCTGGTAATAAATGGTCTGCAGAAGGCTGCCGCTGTTATTTTTGATCGAAACCTTCCAGCCGACGGTTCGAAAACGGATCCCGGCGGTCGACATTCTGGCTCCCGTGGAATAATACAGGTATCCGTCGTTCTGCGTCGTCGCCGAGAAAACCACCTGATTTCCGTAAGTAGTATTATAAGTATACGCATTATCAAACGCCCCGGCATAGACCTCCTCCTTCGGAGGCACGGCGCCGGCAGCAGCCGCCAGCACGCACAGAAACGCCAGCACATAAGGGAGCACTCTTTCCGGTTGCGTTTTCTTTCTTCCCATTTCCTCTGCCTTCCGTTTCTTTTTCGCCGTGTTCTTTACCTTCCGTTTCTTTTCCTCCGTATTCTTTCCTTTCATTTCCTCTGCCTTCTGTTTCTTTTTCGCTGTGTTCTTTGCCTTCTTAAAAATTCCGATCTTCCTCCTTTGCACTTGCTTAATAACCCCAGACCGCGGTCCATCTTTCCTCCGCCAGAACGGTCATGCCGTTTCTCCAGGACGTATGGGCATTTCCTGAAGCGGCTCTCCAGCCTAAAAATCTTCGACCGCTTTTCTGCGGGGTCTTGGGAACCGGATAAACCTCTCCCGGCTGCAGAGAATAAACCTTATAAACCGAACCGTCCACGTCGAAACGGATATCTACGGTCTCCTCTTCTTCGATACTGCGGTCGATGATCGCCGTTTTCGCAAATACCAGCGTCTTTTGGCGTCCTCCCGGCAGAGAAAACCGCTCCGTTACCCGCACCGACAGAAGCCCCTTTTCCATATCACAGGCCAGAACCTCCGTCTGCACCTGTGTATCGGAAGAAATGCGCATCGCAATCTCTTCCCGGAGCATCTGCGCCGCCTCTTCTTTCGATAAGAAAGAAGTCTGCTCCGTGCGGAGCACCTCCGGAACATAATGCTCCTCCAAAAAACCTTCCGTGATCTGGGCCAGACAGTTTTCCAGTTCATTTTTCCTCGTCTGGATCCCGTACAGGCTTAAAGACAGAATGACCATATAGACCGCCAGAAAGCCGCCGGTGATCCCTAAAATTACGTTCTTCATCTTCTTCTCCTAACGCGCCTGTACCGGAAACGTGATCAGCGCCTGCACCGTCCTCTGCTTCGAATCCAGCGCCTCCAGAACGATCTGGTAAACGCCTGCCTGCTCCAGATACAGATACTCCTTTCCTCCGTGCTGTCTGGTCGGATAGCGGTTTCCCTGCAGATCGAGCACCGCGTCCACCTCGACCGGCAGATTACGGTATTCGCTTCCCGACGCCTGAAAACACCGGCTGACTTCAATCTCTCTTCCGGCAACGATCTCCTGCCCCGTAAATACCAGTTCGGGGCCGTCCGAACAATAGCGGTCAAAAACGGCATTCTCCTCCGGATCCGAAAGCGTCTGCGCGCTTTCCGATTGCATCCACTCTCCCAGCAGGCCGGGAAGTCCCGTGTGCCCGCGGTAATGGAAGCGCATCATTCCGAAGAGGATCCCGCATCCTACTATGACCGCGATCAACATGCTTCCATACTGCGCTATGATCTCTTTCATTTAACAGCCTCCGTTTCCCCAATAGGCGATCATCTGCGCCAGCAGCCCGTCCGGAGAAATCAGACTGCTGCGGAAAATCAGAAAAAGAGCAAAAGAAGCCGCTGCCGCCAGCGCCATGCTCCCGTATTCGCCAAAAATTTCCTTCATACAAAACCTCCGTTATAAAATAGATAACAGCGTATCCAGCATCCGGATGACCCCGACGCCCAAAAGCATCATGATCAGTCCGATCCCGTATTCCTCAATGATATACTTCATAAATCCTCCTATCTGGCATACGCCCAAATCGTGTGTTCGCTCCTGATCCCGAAGAAAGCGACCTGAAACGGAAACGTCAGTTCCAGTTTCGCCGATTCCACATCCTGCGTCTGAGACGGAATCATGCTGCTGCTCGTGCAGACCCGTTCCGCACGGTTTTCGCGGTACAGCGTCACCGAAAGCCGGCAGCCCGCCTCATCAGCTTTTGCAAAACAATCTTTTAACACTTCCGGGTAAAAATTACTGTTCTCCACCTCGTCTACCATCCGCGCATGCATATCCTGCGCATCAACGACCTGCATATAGGCGGAAAGAATCCCTGCCGATACCGCCGTCAGAAACAGAATGAAAAACATTCCCAGAAACGCCTTCATGATCTGGCTCATAATCTCCTCCTGTTCTCTGCGCTACATAACCGACGATGATAAGAACGTCAGCATAAACACCGCCATATCGATTACCATTTTCAAAGACGCCGTCAGTACCGGCGCCAGAAACAGCAGATACATCCCGCTGGTTTTGTTCTTCAGGCGCTCCTTCTCCGCCGCTTCCAACATCTGCTGGTTCCTTGCGATCAGTTCCGTGACCTGCTGGTCCGCGCTGCTGCTGTTCCCGATGGAAAGCGAATAGAGCATACTCATCGCGGACGATACCTCCGGCAGGGCAAACTCCTGAAGGAAACGGTGGTACGGTTCCGAAGATTCCGGCTCGATCTCCAGCCGCGCATTCAGCATCTGCAGTTCCTCCCGCAGTACGCCCGGAACATGGCGCTCCGATTTCTGCAGCGCCACCTGTACATTTTCGCTCTGCAAAAGCAGCACAAGATCCATCAGCCAGTTCGGGAACGCACAGCGTATGATCTTTTTCAAATTCCTCGTGCCGAGCGAGCGGCCGATCACATGCTGATACGCGCATACAAACGCCGCGCACAGCCCGATCAGGCCCATCCACTCCTGACGCATCGCAAACAAAATCCCGCTGATCGCCAGAAACGGCAGCGCCAGCAGAAAGGAAAACCGTTTCTGCTTCTTCTCATCATAATTCTTAAATTCCCGCATCTTTTTCTCTGCGCCCTCTTCCTCGAACAGATCCATGCGCAGCCAGTCCGCCGTTAAATACGTCTGCGCCCGCAGCAGGATCAGATCGTCCAAAAAGATCACGATCACCGTCAGGCACTGGATCAGCCAGTTCTGGCTGATGTCCACATTCATCACCGGAAGGTACATGACCATTCCGCAGATCATAAGCGACGCCGAAATGGAAAGCACGATATCACGGAAACTGTGTTTCCGCTCCTCCATCGCCCGCCGCATCCGCTTCTCCCAATGGTTCTTCTCATCGATAAACAGCCGGATCGGCCCTTTCGTCTCGCCCCCGTAAGATTCCACATGCAGCAGAAACGTGTGGATATCCGTGATCCGTTTGCACGGATACTCCGCTTCCACGATGGCCAGGGAATCCTTTGCCACTTCCGTTTCGTCAAACGTCATGCGCATATGGGAAAGCGCCTTCTGCGCCACATTTTTCATCGATCCTTCCGGCAGCGAAGCCTCCACATCGCTTAACGCCGCCTCGATCTTACGCTCTTTGGCAAACGCATAGAGCAGCGCATCCATGTAAATGCCCGCATCCAGGAAACGCTGTTCCTCGAGCTTCTGCTTCTGATACTTTCTCCTGTGCTTCGGCACCATGAACAGAAAATAGACCAGAAGCACCCCTGTCATGTACCAGTTGAGCTTTAAGGCAAGATGAAAAAGCAGGAGGATAATGCATAAAACTCCGTAGATCATAGAACCTCCTTTGTTGTCCGCGCCAGTTCTTCTTCTAACAATCCGCAGGAGAAAGGATCCTCGATCCCCGCCCGCTGAAACCGCTGCACCAGCTGCTGCGGCAGTTCCTTTAGCACATAACTGCCGTCGGAAACCGCCATCAGGATCTGGTTTTTGCCGTTTTCCCGCAGATAAAAGCACATCTGGTCAATATAGCGGCAGATGCTGCCGTCCTCCCGCCGCCGCTTGCGGATCAGAAGCCCGACGTCTAAGGCGTGGTAGATGTCGTTTTCCATGCGGTCGGCGTCCATGCGGTTCTCGAGCATACTTAAAATGCGGTCCGGCACGTTCCGGACGTCGTCGGTATGCAGCGTCGTCATGCCGCGCACGCCGGTCGACCAGCTTTCCAACAGATATTTAACTTCCTTGGAACGCGCCTCGGAGAGCATGATCCACTTGGGATTCAAGCGCAGGCTGGACTTAATGGCTTTCGCATAGTCAAACGTGTCCTCACTGACCTTCATCTCCACGCAGTCCTTGCCCGGATTCGTCTTGGAATAGCGCAGTTCCAGCGTATCCTCGATCGTGATCACGCGCTCATTCGCCGGAATGAACTGGGAAAAAAATTTGGCGCATTCCGTTTTCCCGATGCCCGGCATCCCGCAGAAGACCAGATTCATCTTCGTCAGCACGCAGTTGATCAGCACAGCCATGACTTCCTTCGTGCAGAAATCCTCCCGCAGCGCCCGCTCCGCCGTCAGACGGATGACCGGCGGCGTCTTACGGATGCTGATGGTGCGCCCCGACTTCGCCACCGATTCATGCAGGATCGTCACGCGCAGTTCGCTGGTCTCCGCCTCTAATTCGGGGTTCCGCTTGTTAAACTGCTGGCTTACCACATTGGCGATCCGCTGGGTAAACTGCTCCACAAACGCGGGCGTCATGTACTCCGCCACAAATCCGGGGCTGACACGGAACCGCTCATTGTAGATATTGGTCAGCCAGATCTCCGTCCCGTTGTAGTCAATGTCGGTAATATCATGGTTGGAAACAAATTTCCAGAGCGGTCCGAAATATTCTTTACCTAATTCCATCGCAGCCCCCTGTTTTTAAGAAATATCCGCCAAAGCGTTCGCCTTGTCCGTAAACTGCTTGATCAGGGCGCTGAATGCCTTGCCGATCGCACTCTGGTCATTCTCCCCGATCACAAATATCACAACCGCGATCACCGCAAAGATCGCCACTACCGTAATGATGATTCCTCCATACTCCTGAAAAATTTCTTTCATATTCTTTCTCCTTTCCCTGCCTGTCGGGCAGTCTGCGGGAAAAGAAGCCTCTATCTGACTGATTCCTGGAATCCCCGGCGAAATGCCGGAATAGAAACTGAATGATCTGCGCAGCGTTTCCTTGTCTGCAGATTCAGCCTGTGAAAAAAGATAGTTCTTATCATACACGATTTTTTGGATTTGTAAAGAGGTTTCTTTGATTTTTTGCATTTTTTCGTTTTTTCTGATTTTTATTTTCCTATTTTCTTTTTCCGCAGAATGTTTTATAATAGAGAAAGATCAGAAATATCATATAAGGGAACGGGTGGATAGAATGGCTGAAAAAATAGAAGAACGAATGGAAGATAACAACCAGACAAAGACAATCGGGGTAGTCCTGCCGGCTATGAGTGCAAGTTCCTACGACAGAGTGTTTGATCTGCTCGCGGAACAATTTCATGCGCTGGGCTATCGGCTTATCATCACAATGACGAATTGGAAGCTCGACCTCGAGCAGAAGGCTTACCAGTACTTCGCCTCCAATGCCGACTGCATCTTAAGCATTTCTACGGCAGAATTTTACAGCGAGATCGAAGAGTACGTGCCGATGCACATTCCGGTGATCTTTCTTTTCCATAAACCGGAAGGATGTCCGCGCACCTGTATTCTGGAAAGCGACTATTCCGCGACTTATCAGGGGATCGTCTCGTTTACGAACCGCGGGCTCAGACGGATCGCCTGCGTCAGCAATAAGCGCAGTCTTTTCTCCAGTAAAGAGGCTCTGCGCGCATATTACAACGCTTTAGAAGCTATGGAGATCGAAGTTGACGACAAGATCATCTTCGAGATCAAAAATACTTCCTCGTTTGAGCCGCACCAGATCGTGCGCATCGCGGCGGAGGAAGGCTGCGACGCGATCCTTGCTACTTCTCCGGCCTTAACCGGCGGGCTTACAGCCTGTCTGCTGTTCCACAATACCAGCCCGGTCAATACGCCGATCGCGCTGTTAGGCTACGGCATTATGGACAATGTGCTGGCCAGCAACGTCCATATCGATCTGATCACACACCCGACGACGCAGGTCGTTGAATTAACGGTCCAGCAGGCGATGTATCTGATGCATCACCCGGATTATAAAAATGAAAGAGTGTTCCGCTTAAAGGGAACACTCCAGACGCATACGTACAACGATATTCCTAATGTACAGAATTATTATTAACGGCAGACCGATCAGTTTTTCATGATTGTTTCCTTTCAACCGGGCGGGCAGAATCTTCTGCCCGCTCTTTTAGAAACTGCTCGAGGATCTCCGCGGCGCACCCGATCAGCTCTTTGCACGGGCGCTTCCGGTAATAATCCGCGGAACGCTCTTCGGGAACCGGTTCGTCCTTCCTGTTGGAAAGTCCCAGCAGCTCCCGGCATACGATCGCGCCGTTCTGCTCTTCGAACCGGCGGGCAAGCTCCTGGACATCCCGGTAAAGCTGCGTTTTGGCCTCCCGGTCTTTCGGATCGCTGTATCCGCGCACCAGTCCTAACACCATGAACATTCCGGAGACGGAACCGCACACTTCCCGCAGCCTTCCCATCCCGCCGCCGAAAGCAGAGGCAAACCGCACAGCCGTTTCGGGATCCATCTCATAGCAGTCCGAAAACGCCAGTACCACCGACTGCGAACAATTATATCCCTCCAGAAAAAGGGACATTGCTTTTTCCTTTTTTGTCATGACGTCCTCCCTGAATGCACTTCACCTGTTTATTGTACATTTGATGCCTTGATCTGAAATGCACTTCACCTGTTATCACACATTTAATCTGGAATAAATTTAATCTTGATTAATTTTTATTCTCAGTCAGCAGCTTCTCAGCACTTACCAGACGGGTTACAGTGACAAATACCTTCGCCGCTTCTTTCAGTTCCTCTAAGGAAGGATACGTCGGAGCGATCCGGATCACGGAATCTTTCGGATCCTTCTTATACGGGAACGTCGCCCCGGCTTCCGTCATCGTTACGCCGGCTTCCTTGCATTTTGCGACAATCGCTTTGGCACAGCCTTCCAACGCTTCAAAGCTGATAAAGTATCCGCCAAGCGGATTCACCCAGTTTCCGATCCCGCGCGGTTTGATTTCATTTGTTAAAAGTTCATTTAACATTTCAAACTTTGGTCGGATGATATCGGCGTGCTTTTTCATATGCTCGCGCAGTCCTTCGATGTTCTGGAAGTAGCGGACATGGCGGAGCTGGTTTAATTTGTCAAAGCCGATCGTCTGATACGTCAGCTGCGCCTTAATATCTTCCAGGTTCTTCGGGGAAGACGCCAGAGCCGCCATTCCCGATCCTGAAAACGTTACTTTACTGGTCGAACAGAACTCGATAACCATATCCGGATTTCCGGCTTTTTCGCACTCGGCAAAAATCTCCGGGATTTCCGGCTGGTTCTCTTCGTACAGATGGTGGATGGCGTAAGCATTATCCCAGAAAATCCGAAAGTCCGGCGCCGCCGGTTTCAGATTGGCAAAGCGTCTTACGGTTTCCGCCGAATAAACGATGCCCTGCGGATTCGAATATTTCGGTACGCACCAGATTCCCTTGACTGCGGCATCCTGATTCACATAGCGCTCGACTGCGTCCATATCCGGGCCGTCCGGCCGCATCTCGATCGGGATCATCTCAATCCCGAAATGCTCCGTGATCGCAAAATGCCGATCGTAACCCGGCACCGGGCAGAGGAATTTCACCTGTCCCTGCCTGCTCCACGGCGTATTCCCGCAGATTCCGTCAAACATCGCCCGCGCAATCTGATCGTACATGATGTTTAAGCTGGAATTTCCGTAGATCATCACATATTCCGGCTTGCAGCCGATCATCTCCGAAACCAGCTGCTTGGCTTCCGGGATTCCGTCCAGGATCCCGTAATTCCGCAGATCCGTACCGTTTTCACTTTTTAAGACGCTTTTGGAGTTTAACGTATCCAGCATCGGCATGGACAGATCCAGCTGCTCGGCGGACGGCTTTCCTCTGGACATATCCAGCGACAGTCCGGCTGCTTTGATCTTCTCAAACTCCGCTTCCAGCGCCTCCTTTTCCTGTAACAGTTCTTCCTTCGTCATCTCCTGATAACTCTTCATCTCTGACTCCTCCTTTGAGATTGTTGTTTTCACATTCGGAATGGATCCTTGCAAAATAAGCGCGGATCTCCTTTTCATATCCATTTTCCGTCGGTTCATAGAACACGCTGTCCTCCAGACCGTCCGGAAGATACTGCTGCCTGACATAATGATTCGGGTAATCGTGGGCGTATTTGTAGCCCAGTCCGTGCCCCAGGCGCGCGGCGGACCGGTAATGCGCATCCTGCAGGTGCGCCGGAACCGGCGGCGTCTTCGTATGGGCGACGACATCCATCGCCCGGCTGATCGCATTGCAGCTGGCGTTGCTCTTCGGCGCGCTTGCCATATAAGTAACCGCCTGCGACAGGATCAGCTGCGCTTCGGGCATTCCAACCCGCTCGACGGCCTGCGCGGCGGAGGATGCAACCACCATCGCCATCGGATCAGCGTTTCCGATGTCTTCCGACGCCAGGATCATGATCCTTCTGGCGATAAACTTAATATCCTCCCCGGCGTACAGCATCCGCGCCAGATAATAAACCGCCGCATCGGGATCCGAACCTCTCATGCTTTTAATAAATGCGGAAATCGTATCGTAGTGATTGTCGCCGGATTTATCATAGGAAACCACGCGCTTCTGGATGCACTCAGCGGCAACTTTGAGCGTGATGTGGATGATCCCGTCCGCGCTCCGCTCCGTCGTCAGTACGCCGAGTTCGATCGCGGTCAGCGCCGCCCGCGCATCTCCGTTGCTGACGTCCGCCAGAAATTCCAGCGCGTCCTCATCGATCGCGGCGTGATAGGCGCCGAGTCCTTTTTCATTATCCGTCAGTGCCCGCATCAGAAGCGTCTTGATGTCCTCCGCGGAAAGCTTCTTTAATTCGAAAATGATGGAGCGCGACAGCAGAGCGCCGTTGACCTCAAAGTACGGATTTTCCGTCGTCGCCCCGATCAGAACGACCGTCCCGTCCTCGACAAACGGAAGCAGATAGTCCTGCTGCCCTTTGTTAAAGCGGTGGATCTCGTCGATGAAAAGGATCGTCTTTTTCCCATACATGCCCTGATTATCTTTTGCTTTGGCGACGACTTCCTCCATATCCTTCTTCCCGGCGGCCGTCGCGTTGATCTGCATGAAATCCGCGCTCGTCGTATGGGCAATCACTTTGGCCAGCGTCGTTTTGCCGGTTCCCGGCGGCCCGTAAAAAATAATGGAGCTCAGCTTATCCGCCTTGATCGCGCGGTACAGGAGCTTATCTTTTCCCACGATGTGCTGCTGCCCGACCACCTCTTCTAATGTCGTCGGCCGCAGGCGCGCAGCGAGCGGCGCTTCCGATTCCATATTTTTCTCGCGCATGTATTCAAATAGATCCATCCCTCTGCCCTTTACTAATATGAATAAATTCATTCGAAATCCTGCAAATTTTCTCTCAATTCCTGTTTATTTGAAAAAATATCACGTATTTTATGAAAGAAAAAGTACCGGACAATTCATTTTCCCTATAATAGGATACAAGAATCTCCGGTACTTTACAAGATGAAAGTTTATTTTCTGCAATCTGCCTTAAAAATTACGAATTTCTTCCCGTTCCCTGTGAGATATTTCCAACATTTTCCGCGGTCAGCGCGCCGTCCGCGGCATCGATCCGGATCGTATCGCCAGAAGCCGCTCCGTCGGCGAGGATCAGCTTCGCCAGAAGCGTTTCCACGTGTTTCTGCAGATAACGCTTCAGCGGCCTCGCCCCGTACACCGGATCATAGCCGTGCTCCGTAATATGCTCCAGCGCCGCTCCGGTCAGTTCCGCCTTAAGCTCTTTATCCGCCAGCCTCCGGTTCAGATCTTCCATTAAGAGCGTGACGATCCCGCCGATATCGCTTCGGCTTAACGGCTTGAATAAAATGATCTCATCCAGACGGTTCAAAAACTCCGGCCGGAAATGCCCTCTGACCTCTTCCATCACTTCTTCTTCGCATTCCGGACGGATGTTCCCTTCCGCGTCAATGCCTTCGAGAAGCTGCATGGAGCCCAGATTGCTGGTCATGATGATGATCGTATTTTTAAAATCCACAGTCCGCCCCTGCGAGTCCGTGATCCTGCCGTCGTCTAATACCTGTAAAAGCACGTTGAAAACATCCGGATGCGCTTTTTCCACTTCGTCAAACAGAACCACCGAATACGGCTTCCTGCGGACGGCTTCCGTCAGCTGGCCGCCCTCGTCATAGCCGACGTATCCCGGAGGCGCTCCGATCAGGCGGGATACGGAATATTTTTCCATATATTCGCTCATATCCAGCCGCACCATATTCGCCTCGTCGTCAAACAGGCTGGCCGCAAGCGCTTTCGCCAGTTCCGTTTTGCCGACGCCGGTCGGTCCGAGGAACAAAAACGAGCCGATCGGTTTCGTCGGATCTTTGATCCCGGCTTTCGAGCGGATGATCGCTTCCGTCACCCTCGTAACGCCGTCGTCCTGGCCGATCACGCGCTTATGCAGTTCGTCGTCCAGATGCAGCGTCTTGTTGCGCTCGCTCTCCGTCAGTTTGGCGACCGGGATCCCCGTCCAGCGGGAAATGATGCGCGCGATCTCTTCTTCACTGACATTTTCATGCACCAGCGCAAGCCCGCGCTTCTTCAGTTCGTTTTCCTCCGCGTCAAGCTGCTTCTCCATCTGCGGGAGGACGCCGTACTGCAGCTCCGCCGCTTTCTCCAGATCGTAATTCTGCTGCGCCTGACGGATCTCGTTTCTCGTTTTCTCGATGCTTTCGCGCAGCCTGCTGACATGCTCGACCGCGTCCTTTTCATTGCTCCACTGCGCCTTCTTCGCGTTCAGCTCATCACGCAGCTCCGCAAGCTCCTTCTGCAGGTTTTCCAGACGTTCCCGGCTCATCCGGTCCGTTTCTTTCTTTAAGGCCGTCTCCTCGATCTCCAGCTGCATGACGCGGCGGTTCAGTTCGTCTAACTCCGTCGGCATGGAATCCAGCTCCGTCTTGATCAGCGCGCACGCTTCGTCCACCAGATCGATCGCCTTATCCGGCAGAAAACGGTCGGAAATATAGCGGTGGGACAGAACAGCCGCGGAAACCAGTGCGGAATCCGTGATCTTTACGCCGTGGAACACTTCGTAGCGCTCTTTTAACCCGCGCAGAATGGAAATCGTGTCCTCCACGGTCGGCTCATCCACCATTACCGGCTGGAAACGCCGCTCCAGCGCCGCGTCCTTTTCAATATATTCACGGTATTCATCCAGCGTGGTGGCGCCTACGCAGTGCAGCTCGCCCCTCGCCAGCATCGGCTTTAACAGCTGCCCGGCATCCATCGCGCCGTCCGTTTTGCCCGCGCCGACGATCGTGTGCAGCTCATCGATGAAAAGAATGATGTTCCCGTCTGAATTTTTCACTTCGTCGAGAACGGCTTTCAACCGCTCCTCAAATTCCCCGCGGTATTTCGCCCCGGCGACCAGAGCGCCCATATCCAGCGCGAAAAGACGCTTATCCTTGAGCCCCTCCGGCACGTCGCCTTTCACAATGCGGTGCGCAAGCCCTTCTACGACCGCGGTTTTCCCGACGCCCGGCTCCCCGATCAGCACCGGATTGTTCTTCGTCTTGCGGGAAAGGATGCGGACGACATTCCGGATCTCGTCGTCCCGCCCGATCACCGGATCCAGCTTCTGCTCCCGCGCCCGCTCGACCATATCGTAACCGTATTTATTCAACGTGTCATAAGTCGCTTCCGGATTGTCGGAAGTCACGCGCTGATTGCCGCGCACCGTGGAGAGCGCCCGCAGGAAGCGGTCCCGCGTCAGCCCGTATTCCCGGATCAGCTCCTTCATGGCAGGATTCGGGTATTTCAGCAGCGCCAAAAACAGATGCTCGACCGATACATACTCATCGCCCATCTGCTTTGCCTCGTCTTCCGCGTGGATCAGCACCTGATTTAAATCCTTTCCTATATAAATCTGTCCGCCGGATACCTTCACCCGCGCCGCCAGCTTCTTCTTCGCGTTGTCAAGGAAGTGCTCTGTCTGTATTTCCATTTTCTCAATCATTTTCGCAATCAGACCGTCTTCCTGCTCCAAAAGGGCAACTAAGAGGTGCTCCTGCTCCACTTCCTGATTCCCGTATTCGTAGGCAAGCTTCTCACAAGTGTCAATCGCTTCGATGGATTTCTGTGTAAATTTCTGAATATTCATACAAATCCCTCCCTTCACACTTGTGTTATACCACGTTTTATTAGCACTGTCAATGGGTGAGTGCTAAAATTTTCAGAATATTTTTAAAATACGTTTTTCTACTTCACATACACGTTTCCCCGGTAATAAGCCGCGATCCATCCGGACGGAATGAGGATCCAAATGTCATTTCCGACGCGCCGGAGCTCCCGGCACGTTACCTTTGTTCCTTTGTTTAAGGCGCCGTCACGGTCGGAATCGTTTTTCTTTGCATCCGCCGTCAGCTGGGCATACGATTTTGCCGGGTAGTTCGTACCGGCTCCGCTCCGCACTTTTAATTCCGTCTGCGTTGTATAGGTATTTCCCGCCTTATAAGCAGGATACGGCGGATTTTTCGGCGCTTCCGCTTTGATCATGGCCGGAAAATTTTTATAGCAGATGTTTAAATCCGTCTTCTCGTTAATCCCGTTCACTTTTCCGTTTGCGCTGTACTGCCACATGTCATAGGTTCCGCTGATACCGGTTGGTTTTTCGCCCGAATGTTTCGCCACCCACTTGGTAAAACGGTCAAGTCCGTTCTTTAAATAAGTCCGCCACCAGTACTGGCTGGCATAGATTCCGCACCAGTATCCTTCCGCTTCCACGATATTTCCGAACACAATTGCGCGTTCTACCGCCCCGTTCTCGGTTCCGGCTTCTTCGAGGTCGAGATAAACCGGGTAGGAAATCCTGTTTTGATACGGTTTTAACAGGCGGATGACATGCGCTGCTTCGCTTCCGGCTTCTTTTAAGCTCCCTGCATAAGAATACAGATATACGCCGAACGGAATCCTGTTTGCGATACATCCCTCTGCATTCCGCTGAAACTGCGGATCATCCTGACTGGAAATATCGGAACCGTATCCGCACCGGATGATCGCTCCGTCAACATTTCCCCGGACTTTCGACCAGTCAATTTTTCCTTGATCCTTTGATACATCGATCAGTTTTAATTCCATGCTTCTTCCTCCAAAAATGAATTCTGTCATTTATGATATGCATGAAATATTTTATTTTTCCAGCCGCGCCTGAAGCAGGGATTTATTATTTTATCATCTGTATTGAAATTGCTTCTCCTGAATCAGATATCACCAGAGAGGGCGCAATGCGGGCATTTACGGCTTTACGGGCGCAGGCTGAAGATAACGGTGTCGCTGACATGAATCTGGATGATAGAAACAATGAAATCCGTCTCGCTTGAATGGAGGCCGGAGAATGATCATCCATACAAAAAGAACTGCCTCTTTATGATTCTCAATCGATAAAGCAACAGTTCTTTTCGCCTCTTATTAGATCTGACCCTCTTCAAACTCTTTGATATATCCCACCAGTTCTTCCGATACGTCCACAACTTTACGTGTCATCTCGTTGCAGCCGTCCACCATCTGCTGCAGATTCGACACATGATCCGAAGTCAGATTCGCCTGACGGGCATTCTCCTCCGCAAACGAAGACATCGAATCGGCGCTGCTCTCCAGCAGAACCTTATGCGCATCCAGATCGGTAACTTCCGAATTGATCCCCTGAATCGCTTCGTTGACCTTGATGATCTCTGCGTTTAAGGATTTGAAAATACTGCTCGTTTCCTCCACCTTCCGGTTCTGTTCCGTAAAGGCGCCGGAAACGCGCTCCGTGATCTCCACGCTGTTATCGGAATTGGCGATCAGCTCATTGACGATATTGTTGATCTGCTCCGTCGATTCCTTCGACTGATCCGCAAGGAGGCGGATCTCTTCCGCAACGACGGCAAAGCCCCGGCCGTGCTCTCCGGCTCTGGCCGCTTCAATACTGGCATTTAAGGCAAGCAGGTTGGTCTGATTGGAAATACCGGCGATAATATCGGTTGCGGTCCGGATCTGCTGCGCGGACTTATTCGTGCGGTCGGTCTGCTTCTGAACTTCTTCAAGCGCAACGCCGCTCTCCTTGCTGATCCCGATCAGCTCATCCATAATACGCTCGGCATCTTTCTGGCAGCTTCCGACGATCTCCGAACTTTTGGCAAGATCCCTGACATTATCGTTAATATGCTCGATCGCCATGCTGATATCGTCGATCTTCGCCTTCATATCGTGTACATTGTCCACCTGAGAAACCGTATTGTCCGTGATGGTATTGACGTTGCCGGAAGTCTCCTGCATGGAATCCTCCATCTCCCGGAACGTCGTCTCAAATTCGCCGGAAACGCTCTCCAGCTTGTTGATCGAACTGTGGATTCCCGTTACCACGTCGGCGATCCCCGCCACTTTGGAATTGGCAAAGCGTACCATTTCACCGATCCCGTCGCTTCGCTCGGACAGCTTCTGGATCCTCTGATGCATCTTATCATCTTCCGGTACCTTCACCGACGCATTGGTAAAAGCGGAAAACAGCGGATTTAAGAAAGACCAGAGCAGCCCGATCGTAAGGCACACGACCGCAACCACCAGAACGGCAGATAAAATAACCGCCACAAGAACGTTAATAACATGATTGGACAACAAGACAAGGATCAGCAGCTGAATGACCAGAAGCGGCGCAAACAACGCCAGAATGATCGTGATGATCCTGCTTTTGACCTTACTATTCTTCATACTTTCCATAAAACCCCCGCTTTCTTGATTTTCAAAATAAAATTACCGTGTGTTTATTATATAATATTCTCAGCAAATGTCAAGTATTGCGCATAAGCCGGCAGCGCTGAAGAATAAAATAGGCGTTGCCGCCTTTCGATCTCAGCATTTCTTCCATGGTGGAGTTATTCGCATCTG
>CANQDS010000012.1 GCA_947593655.1 uncultured Lachnospiraceae bacterium
AAAATTTGACATAAAAAAAGCAGGTTTCATGCGGCCTGAAAGTACTTTTTTAATTATTCAACTGTCAAACTCCCGTGTATCACGCCCGTCCCCGTTTGTCAACTATTGATTGCAGAAAATCTTTATGCTATAATGGGAAAAAAATAAAGCGCAGGGGAGCTTGCATTACAGGCTGAGAGGAAGGTGCGACCTTCGACCCGTAAACCTGATTTGGATAATGCCAACGTAGGGACGCCGGAATTTCCATTCCATATGCCATACGCACGGAAAGCCTCCAGAACGGGGCTTCTTTTTTTATCCTATCTCGGATCCCCCTGCGCGGAATCGAAAAACAGGAGGAGCCTTATGGTAACAATCAACGGAGAAAGCCTTGATGCCGCCGGAAAAATCCTTTCGGAATATCTGGCGGAAAACGGCTATAGTCCGGGGCGCATCGCCGTAGAGAAAAACGGCGAGATCGTACCCAAAAGCCAGTATGACCAGACTGTGCTTGCCAACGGAGATCTGATCGAGATCGTCAGTTTTGTGGGAGGCGGCTGAGATGGTACTTTCCAAAGAACAGGAAATGCGCTTTTCCCGGCAGCTGGTTCTTCCGGAGCTCGGCGCGGACGGCCAGCAGAAACTGCTGCGCTCCAAAGTCCTTGTGATCGGCGCGGGCGGGCTCGGCTCTCCTGCGATCCTGTATCTGGCGGCCGCAGGAGTCGGAACGATCGGGATTGCAGACCATGATTCGGTGGATCTTTCCAATCTGCAGCGCCAGATCCTCCACCGGTCTAAGGACGTCGGAACCGCCAAAACCCGCTCCGCAGAAGCCGCGGTCCGGGAACGGGATCCGGATACCGCCGTCCGCCTGCACGAGGGGAAAATGACAGCCGCTAATATCCGGGAAGCGGTCCGGCAGTATGATTTCATCCTCGACTGCACCGACCGCTTTCCAACCAAATTTTTAATCAACGACGCCTGCGTCCTGGAAGGGAAGCCTTATTCCCATGCCGGCGTTGTGCGCTTCGGCGGTCAGGCCATGACCTATGTTCCCGGACAGGGGCCGTGCCTGCGCTGTCTGCTCGGGGGCGTTCCTCCGAAGGAAGAGGTTCCTTCCTGTGCGCAGACGGGCGTCTTAGGAGCCGCAGCCGGAGTCATCGGAAGCATTCAGGCGCTGGAAGCGGTCAAGTACCTGATCGGGGCGGGGCGCCTTCTGACCGGAAGGATCCTCCAGTTTGACGGCCTTGCGATGCGTTTCCACACGACCGCGCCCGTACCGCCCAATCCGGACTGCCGGATCTGCGGAAGCCGCGCGTCCCGTTCGCTTTCCGATTTCCGGGCAGAATATGAAGAAGAAGAAAAAGGAGAACTATCATGCAGAACAACGATGCACTGATCATCGGCGGACATGAATTTCATTCCCGGTTCATTCTGGGCTCCGGCAAATACTCGCTGAACCTGATCGAGTCAGCGGTCAAAGATGCCGGTGCAGAGATCATCACCCTTGCCGTCCGCCGCACCAACACCAAAGAGCAGGAAAACATTCTGGATTTTATCCCGAAGAACGTAACCCTGCTCCCGAATACCTCCGGCGCAAGAAACGCCGAGGAAGCGATCCGCATTGCCCGCCTTGCGCGGGAACTCGGATGCGGGGATTTTGTAAAGATCGAGATCATGCGGGATTCCAAATACCTGCTTCCGGACAATCAGGAAACGATCCGGGCGACGGAAGTACTCGCCAAAGAAGGCTTTGTAGTCATGCCGTATATGTACCCGGATCTCAACAGCGCGCGCGATCTGGCAAGCGCGGGCGCGGCGTCCATCATGCCGCTGGCCGCTCCGATCGGTTCCAACAAAGGGCTTGCGACGCGCGATTTCATCCAGATCCTGATCGACGAGATCGATCTTCCGATCATTGTTGACGCGGGGATCGGCCGTCCGTCCCAGGCCTGTGAAGCAATGGAAATGGGCGCAGCCGCCGTTATGGCAAACACCGCGCTTGCAACGGCGGGCGACCTTCCGCTGATGGCGTCCGCGTTCCGTCAGGCGATCGAAGCCGGAAGAAGCGCCTACCTCTCGGGACTTGGCAGAGTCCTCTCCCGCGGGGCGTCCGCTTCGGATCCCCTGACCGGATTTCTGCGGGATTAGGAGGGATTGAAAATGGATAACCAGTTTCTGATCGACTCGGAATATTTACCGGCGGAAGCGCTTGCCAGAAAGCACCGTCTGGAAACGGATCCCTCCTCCCGCAAAAACCATATGGAATATCTTCCGGGAATGGAACAGATCTCGTCCGATATCCGCAAGAAGGTCATCGGACAGATGAACGCTTACGATTATTCCGCCTACAGCGCCCGCGACGTCCGGGCAGCCCTTCAGCATGAAACCTGTTCGATCGAAGATTTCAAAGCGCTCTTATCACCGGCGGCGGAACCGTTTTTAGAGCAGATGGCCGAACGCGCACGGATCGAGACCGGCCGTCATTTCGGCAATACCGTTTACCTGTTTACGCCGCTCTACATCGCAAACTACTGCGAAAATTACTGCGTTTACTGCGGCTTCAACTGCTACAACCATATCAACCGCATGAAACTGACCTTAGAGCAGATCGAACATGAAATGCAGGTCATCGCCGACAGCGGCATGGAAGAGATCCTGATCCTGACCGGGGAAAGCCGCAGCCAGAGCGACATCGGCTATATTGGAGAGGCGTGCCGTCTGGCAAAAAAATATTTCCGCATGGTCGGGCTTGAGATCTATCCGGTCAATACGGACGAATACCGCCATCTCCATGAATGCGGCGCGGATTATGTAACGGTATTTCAGGAGACTTATGACAGCGACCGCTACGAAACGCTCCATCTGCTCGGACACAAACGCGTCTGGCCGTACCGCTTCGACGCACAGGAACGCGCCTTAATGGGCGGCATGAGAGGCGTCGCCTTCTCCGCCCTGCTCGGGCTTTCGGATTTCCGGAAAGACGCCCTTGCGAGCGCGCTACACGTTTACTACCTGCAGAGGAAATATCCTCACGCGGAAATGTCGCTTTCCTGCCCGAGGCTGCGCCCGATCATCAACAACGACCGGATCAACCCGCTGGACGTTCATGAAAAACAGCTCTGTCAGATTTTGTGCGCATACAGGATCTTCCTGCCTTATGTCGGGATCACGGTATCTTCCCGCGAAAGCGCCCGCTTCCGGAACGGCATCGTCCGAATCGCCGCAACCAAAGTTTCCGCGGGCGTATCCACCGGAATCGGGGATCACGAAAGCAAATACACGGGAAAGGAGTCCGGCGCGCAGCAGGGCGATGAACAGTTCGAGATCAGCGACAGCCGCAGCTTAAGCAGCATGTATCAGGATATCACCGACGAAGGACTGCAGCCGGTTTTAAACGATTACCTCTATGTCTGATATTTTATGCGTAACCAGCCGCGGCCTGTGCCGGGAGGATTTTTCCGTCCGCATAGACAAGATCGCAGCCGCGCACCCCGCGGGCATCATCCTCCGGGAAAAAGATCTTGCGGAAGACGAATACCGCAGACTTGCGGAAACGGTTCTTGCCGTCTGCCGAAAATACGGCACGCTCTGCATTCTGCACCAATTCGTGCAGACAGCGCTTTCTCTGGAGGTTTCTGCGATCCATCTGCCGCTGCCCCTGCTCCGCAGCATTCCCGCGGCGCAGAAAGAACGCTTTTCCATCCTCGGCGCTTCCTGCCACAGCGCAGAAGACGCCCGCGAAGCGCAGAAACTCGGATGCACCTACATCACCGCCGGGCATATTTTTGATACGGACTGCAAGAAAGGAACGCCGGGGCGCGGAACCGCTTTTCTTCAGGAGATCTGCAGAAGCGTTTCCATTCCCGTTTATGCGATCGGCGGCATCCGCCCGGAAAATATCGGCGCCGTCCGGACTGCCGGCGCAAAAGGCGCCTGTGTGATGAGCGCCCTCATGACCTGCGGGCAGCCGTCGGATTACCTGAATGCTTTTAAGGAGTAAAAGAATGAAATTCCAGAAAGACATGTTACGGCTTTACGCCGTTACCGACCGGAAATGGACCGGCCGCCGGACCTTATGCGAGCAGATCGAAGACGCCTTAAAAGGCGGCGCGACCATGATCCAGCTCCGTGAAAAATCGCTTCCGGAGGAAGAACTGATCGAAGAAGGGATCCGGGTGAAAGAAGTGTGCCGCCGCTACCGTGTTCCGCTGATCATCAACGATCATGTGAAAGCCGCTTTTCAAATCGGCGCGGACGGCGTCCACGTCGGGATTGAAGATACGCCTGTCGCCGAGATCCGGAAGGCTGCGGGAAATGATTTTATCATCGGAGCCACCGCAAAGACTGTGGCGCAGGCAAAGGCCGCAGAAGCCGCCGGAGCCGATTATCTGGGCGTAGGCGCGGTTTTTCCCTCCTCCACGAAGGAAAACGCGATCCGCATTACCACAGAGCAGCTGAAAGAGATCTGCGCTTCCGTTTCCATTCCGGCGGCCGCGATCGGAGGGATCACGCTTTCCAACCTCCCGCAGCTGCGCGGCGGCGGAATGAGCGGAATCGCCGTAGTTTCCGCTGTTTTCGCCGAAACAGACATCACGGCCGCGGCTCTGCGGCTGAAAGAAGCCGTAACCGACCTGATCGAAACGGAGGAAGCACAATGAAAACGGCTTTAACCATCGCCGGGAGCGACTGCAGCGGCGGCGCAGGAATCCAGGCGGATCTAAAAACCATGACGATGAACGGGGTTTACGGCATGAGCGTGATCACCGCCCTGACCGCACAGAACACGACCGGCGTTTCCGGGATCCTAGAAACGGATCCGGACTTTCTGGCGCTCCAGCTGGATGCCGTATGGCAGGATATCCCGCCCGATGCGGTAAAGACCGGCATGGTCAGCTCTGCGGACGCCATCCGCGTGATCGCCGGAAAACTGAAAGAATACCATGCGGTAAATATCGTCGTCGATCCGGTCATGGTATCCACCAGCGGCTCCCGGCTGATGCACAAGCAGGCGCTGGCCGCCCTGACCGGTGAACTTCTGCCTCTTGCCATGCTTGCCACGCCCAATATTCCGGAAGCCGAAATTCTTGCCGAAATGACGATCCGGGACAAAAACGATATGCAGGCTGCCGCGGAAAAGATCTGCAGCGCTTACCGCTGCGCCGTTCTTCTAAAAGGCGGGCACAGCATTCAGGATGCCGATGATTTCCTGTATGCGGACGGCATCGGGCGGTGGCTGAACGGAAAAAGGATCGCCAATCCCAACACGCACGGAACCGGCTGCACCTTATCCAGCGCGATCGCCGCAAATCTTGCAAAAGGCTTCTCCCTGGAAACAGCCGTCCGGCGTGCCAAAGATTATCTCTCGGGAGCGCTTTCGGCCATGCTGGACCTCGGGCAGGGCAGCGGACCGATGAACCATGCATTTAACCTGAACAGTATTTTTGCCGATACGGCGGAATAAAAAATATTTTTCTGAAAGGAATCGATCAAATGAGACAATACCAAACGCAGATGGAAGCTGCAAAAAAGGGGATCATCACCCCGGAAATGGAACTTGTTGCCGAAAAAGAATATCTGGAAGCGGAAAAGATCCGCTCGCTGGTGGCGGAAGGCACTGTTGCCATTCCCTGCAACGTCAACCATACCGCAATCTCCGCGGAAGGGATCGGCACGGGACTTCGCACAAAGATCAACGTCAATTTAGGGATTTCCGGCGACTGCAAAGACTACAGCCTGGAAATGCAGAAAGTCGATCTGGCGCTGAAATTCGGCGCGGAATCGATCATGGATCTGAGCAATTACGGAAAGACAAACACGTTCCGGAAAGAACTGATCGCCAAATCCCCGGCAATGATCGGAACCGTTCCGATGTATGACGCTATCGGCTATCTGGAAAAAGATCTGCTGGATATCACCGCAGAGGATTTTCTCCGCGTCGTCCGCGCACATGCCGAAGAAGGCGTGGATTTCATGACGATCCATGCGGGGATCAACCGCCGCGCCGTAGAAGCCTTTATGCGCGACAAACGCAGAATGAATATCGTATCCCGCGGCGGTTCGCTCCTGTTTGCATGGATGCAGATGACCGGGAATGAAAATCCTTTCTACGAATACTATGATGAAGTACTGGATATCCTGCGGGAATTTGACGTTACGATCAGCCTCGGGGACGCGCTCCGTCCGGGATGCATTGACGACAGCACCGACGCCGGGCAGATCGCCGAACTGATCGAACTCGGCGCGCTGACCAAACGTGCCTGGGACAAAGACGTTCAGGTTATGGTAGAAGGTCCGGGCCATATGGCTATGAACGAGATCGAAGCCAATATGAAACTGCAGAAACGGCTCTGCCACAACGCGCCGTTTTATGTGCTCGGCCCGCTCGTTACCGACATTGCTCCGGGTTATGACCATATCACCTCCGCGATCGGAGGCGCCATCGCAGCCGCAAGCGGCGCGGACTTCCTCTGTTACGTCACGCCGCATGCCGCCGATATTGCCAAGGGTGTTCCTCACGCAAGAGAGCGCGACAACGCTATGGCCGAGGCCCGTCATAAAGTGGACTGGGATACGATGTTTGAATACGCCATCGATGCGGATAAAGCGAAAGAATATTTCGAAAGCACACCGCCGTCCGACCGCCATACCTGTTCCATGTGCGGGAAAATGTGCGCGGTAAGAACCACAAATATGATCCTCGAAGGGAAAAAAGTCGAGTTCTGCAGCGAACTTTAATGATGCTTTTATAAAAATTGAGGCGCAGAAGGCGGATCGCCTTTTGCGCCGTAAATTTTATGTGTTTCACGAGATAGCCACAAGGTAATATTCCCCAAAAGCCGCATGTTTTGCACTATTTTTAGGACTTTCACGAAATATTTACTTGCAGCTCTTTCTAAACACGGGAATCCCATTCACAAATACCACCTTCGTGATCCTGCTGTCTGTCAGCACGCGGTTTCGAAGCAGTTCCAGCGCCGATTCGCAGATGACCGGAATATCGATATGAAAGGTCGTAAGCGGCGGCGATACATACTGCGCAACATTCACATCGTTGATGCTGAATACCGATATCTGATCCGGGATCTGGATTCCCTCCTCATTCAGAGCCTGCAGAACGCCTACCGCCAGCGTATCACTCGCCACGCAGAGCGCCGTCGGAAGATTCCCCCTCCTTACCAGTTCCTTTCCCGCGCGGTATCCTTCCTCCACGGAAAACCGGTTCGTGATCAAAATCTGTTCCTCATTCAGGCAGCCGTAATACTGTGTACTCTGGCGGAACGACCACTCCCGGATATCCATAACCGCGCGTTCCGTATCAATATTCCGATCAGTTCCGCCGATAAAACCGATCGTCTTATGGCCTTTTTCCATAAAATAATCGACCATCTGCGTCACGAACGAATCCAGATTCGGACGCACAGCATCAAACAGTTTCTCATCCGGCGAAGTATCGATGAACACCCCTTTGGGACAGATCTCATAAAGCCGGTTCAGTTCCTTCCGGTTAAACCAGCCGATCGCCGCAAACGCCTGAGTTTCCGCCGGAATCGCATCCAGCCCCTCCTCCCGTGTAACAACCGAAAGCTGAATGTTCATCTTCTTTGCCAGTGCGAGCAGCTCTTTATAGATCGACTGGTAATAGATGTCTTCCAGTTCCTCTTCATGCGATACCCAGTACACCAGAACCACATTTTCAATCTTGGGATAAATGACCTTTTTCTTATAGCCGATCTTCTCCGCCGCTGCAAAAATAGCCTCCCGCGTCTCCTGACTGACGGAAATTCCTTCATCATAATTCAGCACTCTGGAAACGGCCGCATTTGATACGCCTACCATTTGTGCAATTTCTTTAATCGTCGCCATAGCTCTACTCCTTGTATCTATGAAGTATTTTATCTGTCATAAATCCCTGTGTCAAATAAAATCGCAGGGGCTTTTCTTCCCGGAAAATTCCACTGGAAAAAAGCCAATATTTTTCTTGACAGATCCGAATAACGGCATCATAATATAACCAAAGCATATTTTCCAGTCAGGCGTGGCCGTAAGGGGCTGCACGTCTTTTACAAATCAATGAGAAATCGATTGTTTCCAACGAAAATTCATGCTTTTAAATACCACATTCATAACTTAAAAGCAGGAATTTCGGAAACTGACGGTTCCGTTGATGCGGATGACAGATGCCCCGCTCTTCCATGATTTCTGCTTAGAGGCGAAAGGAGAAATTATGGAAAAAGACTACGATGCGAAGAAAGCGGCCACGGTATCGGTGCCAAGCGAGATCGCGCAGAACTTAAAAACGGCGGAGGAAAACGCCGCCGCCCGGTACGATGAATCGGCAAGAAATCTTGTGGCGGAAAAGCCGGTGCTGGCATATATCTTAAAAAGCGCCCTCGAGGAATATTCCGGATATTCCGTTCAGGAGATCGCGGAGAAATTCATCGAAGGAAAGCCGGAGATCCGGCGGATTGCGGTTCACCCAGATCATCCGGACAAAAAAGACGCTTCCAGCATGATGAGCGGCGATGAGAAGATAGAAGGGCTTCCCACCGTAGATAAATCCCAGCGGGACGGCACGGTTTACTATGACATCCGTTTTCCTGCCCTGCTTCCGCAGAGCGGAGAAACGGTTGAAATTTATGTCAATGTGGAGATTCAGAATGACGATACCCCCGGATACCCGATTCCGAAGCGCGGCATCTACTATGCGGCGAGAATGATCTCCGCCCAGCGGGGAACCATATTTAAGGATCAGGAATATCAAAAAATTAAAAAAGTAGTGTCCATCTGGATCTGTGAAGATACGGCAAACTTCCGTTCCGACACCATTAACCGGTATTCTTTTACGGAGGAGTGCTTAAGGGGCAGTTTCCGCGAAGAGAAAAAGGATTACGACCTGATGACGGTCGTGGTGCTGCGGCTGGGCAGCAAAGGGGAGAACAGCAAAGACAGCGCGATCCGGCTTCTCAGCAAAATGTTCTCCACAAATCTCAGCTACCAGGAAAAGCTCGATTCGCTGCAGAACGAGTTCCGGATCAGCGTAAGCAGGGAAATCAGTCAGGAGGTGTTTGAAGTGTGCAATCTAAGTACAGGCGTTTATAATAAAGGATATCATTCCGGATATGGTTTTGGATATGACTCCGGATATGATTCCGGATATGACTCTGGATATGACTCCGGTATGTCAGCAGGCGAAATTAAAAAGGCGCGGGAAACCGCATATGAGCTTCAGGATATGGGTATGCCGGTCGAAAAGATCGCAAGGGCGGTCAAAATCAGTGCCGACACCATTCAGGAATGGCTGGCGGAGCGCGAGGAGATGCTTGTAAAATAATAGCAACATTTCTTCTGCCCCTGCCGCAGTCAAAATAAGAAAAAAGGGGGAGCTGTGATCCCAATAACCACAGTTCCCCTGAAAAAGAGAGGACAAATTTTTATCGGCGGCACTAACCCCAGTAAATAAATGTATCATCCGGGTTCATTCCCTGCCGCTCCCAATATGGCATTAACGAATCGCCAAATGAGCCGAGATCCAATCTGCAGGAACCGCCCTGAGCCGCCGGACATCCTTCGCATCCGCGATCGATCCGGCGGTACTCAAATCCATTATCCGATCTGTCTGCGCCTTACTGCTGCTGCAATTCCAGCCGCTCCAAGAAGCAGTCCCGCCATCGGAAGCAGCGGCATCGGATCTCCGGTTGGCGGTGCGCCGTTCTGGCCGCCGGAAGTGTTCTGACCTGTGGAAGCCGCATCATAGTATGCGATCGCATAGGTCGAGAAACGATCCGTCTGAAACGTAAGCGTTCCTTTCTTCGCATCAAATTCCGTGTCTAAAAGCTCCGCTTTTCCATTATGGATCCGGACGATCTTATAGGCTCTGTTCTTCGTGCCGTCGATCAGATTTTCCGGAAGCGTAACCGTAACGGTAAGCGGTCCGCCCAGTTCATGGGTGATCCGGTCAGAACCGGTACTTCTCTCTATGATCAGGTTCAGATCCAGATAAGCGCCGATCGCATAATCTTTTGCTTTTTCTTTTACCAGATCTTCGGCAAGTTTCTTATTCTCTGCAGAAACCGCCTTGCTGACATCTTCGACTGCTACATAAACGGAGGCTCCTGTTTCCCCTTCCTCTGCAAGTTCCGCTATGATCGATTTCAAATAATCGACTGAATCCGTCAGTTCCGTTTGCAGTTTACTGTCTGAACTCGCCGCAGGTTTTTTCTGCACTTCCGTAGAAGAAGTTTCTCCGCTTCCGGAACCACCCGGATTTCCGGATTCTCCTTCACTGCCTGAGCCGCCCGGATTTCCGGATTCTCCTTCGCTTCCCGAGCCGCCCGGATTCCCGGATTCTCCTTCGCTTCCCGAGCCGCCCGGATTCCCGGATTCTCCTTCGCTTCCCGAGCCGCCCGGATTTCCAGATTCTCCTTCGCTTCCTGAGCCTCCGGCAATTTCCTCATCCGCTTTTACCAGATTAAAATTCGGGGCTTCATCCAGATATTCCGCTTCCGAAATATTCCGATGCGTCGTATTGCCTATTTTTCCCGAACCTTCTTTGCCCGGCTGATTATTTTTATCCACATATTCGTAAACCGCATATTTTGCGCCGTCAACCGTGTTATACTGGATATTTAAGCCTGTCAGCTCATTGGTCGCCTCAATCGTGATTCCCGACTGCGGGCAGTCATTCATCACATTATGATACACATCAAATTCCGCATTCATCGGATCGAAAGACGCCCAGATCCAGATCGCACCGACCATATAACCCTCTTCATGCCAGGAACCGCATCTTTCCATGACATTATTCTTCACGGTCACAGTTCCCGTATAACCCTTCGGAGTCGCAAATTCAGAGCCTACAACAATGCCGCCGCCATTAATAATGGTATCCGCGATATAGTTGCCGTCCACCACCTGATCTCCGCCGCCGTAGATTGCCACGCCGTTTGCAAGCGTCGGCACCTGAATGGTATTATGCTCGATCGTGTTGCCCGTGCAATTCGCATTCCAAGGCCAGCTTGCGATACAGTCGTCGCCAGTGTTCCTTACATTATTGTTGCGCACAACCGCATCATTCGTACCCGTAGAAAGGTTAATTCCGTCCGCATAGGTATTGCGGATCCGGCATCCCTGAACAACCATGCGGTCATTATTGCCGGTCCAGATGCCGACTTTCATATGTTCCATCCAGATATTCTGGATCGTTACATTCGTCGAACGCCCGTTGTTCTCAAATCCGGCCGGATCTCCGCTGTCATTCCGGACATCCGATACGCCGGTCATCGCAAAATCATAAAACTTGCAGGTCTTTGCAAACTGGAATGCCGCTCCCGCACCGTATAAATTGCTATACCACATTCCGGCTCCGCGGATCGTTACGCCTTCCGCCTGAAGCGCTTTTTTCTCGGTCAGGTCAAACGTTCCGGCAGGGATCCAGACTTCTTTGCCCTGCTCCTGCGCAGCAGCAATACATGCTTCAAAAGCTGCGCGGTCATCCTTTCCGTCGTCTGCAACCGCTCCGAACTCCTTGTCCGTAACGGATAAACTTCCCTCAGGCTGTTTTAACGGCTCTCCGACAAGTTCGCATTCGATAAAATCAATGATGTACCAGTCTGCACTGTCAGCCGCATCCTTCTGCAGCTTAATGGTGCTGCCGGCCGGAAGCGTCTTTCCAAGAAGAAGCCTTGTCTCGTCAAAGAAACGCCGTCCGTTTCCGGAACTGATGGTATTGCCGTTCTCGCCGTATGTGTTATAGATCCAGGCATACTTCGATGTTAAATTCAGATCATCCGCTTCCGCTCCGTCAATATACATGCTCAGCGTCGCATCGATCCCGGTACTGCTGCCGGAAGCATTATCCGGCATACTGTAGCGCATTACCAGCGAATTCGCCGGTTTGGTCAGCGTAAACTGGACATAATCCCCTTCGTTTTCCAGTTTTACCGCCCTGCGTCCGCTTGCCTCCGATTGGATTGCGGTCCGGTATCCGGTATCCGCTTTCAGGTTTTCCCCTTTCACGTCTGCATCTTCCGCTTCATAAGTGACATAAGGCAGTACTGCGCCCGCTCCGGTATAATTGACCTGATAGCTGTCCAGATCCGCATTCGGTCCTTCCTCACAGCCATCATCGTAATTTAAGTCTTCCTCCGCCGCCGCTTTCATCGCTGCATCGGCATTCGGCCACGCAGTACCTCCCGCCGTAATATAAACGGATTTCTTATCAATGATTTTCACTTCTTCCGTCTGGTTCATGCCGTCGTTAAAGATGACATAAAACGGACTGTCTTCGCTGCCGACACGCGGCACGGTCATCTTCCACCAGCCGTCGCCGACTTCCGGCGCTTTCTCCGCTGCTGCGCCCGGCCAGCCGCTTCCGATCACGATTTCATCTTCACCGTCTTCACGGAACGCATAGCAGTTCACAATATCCGGATCCCAGAGTTCCCTGCTGTTGTAGAAATACAGCGTTGTCACTTTGTCCGGATCATTCAGAACTCCCATCGCCAGTTCCGCTTCCACCGGATCCCCGTAGATCGCAGCATTTCCTTCCGCCTTGCAGCCCGCAAAATATACCACTTTGGCATTGGACACCAGTCCGTCCGAGCGCACCGTCTCCGTCGTATCCCGCGTATCATGGAAGATCATGTTAAATCCCGCTTTTGCCGGAACCGTAACCTTAACCCATTTTTCTCCGATTTCCGGAGCCGGATCAGCCGGAACCTTGCCCGGCCAGTCGCCAAGCGCTTCTCCGTTGGTTTTTCCGTTAGATGCGCCCCATACATAAGCGCCGACTTCCGGCCAGTCGTAACTGTTCAGATAGTATACGGTCGTTTCATACACCAGTCCTACCGACTGCTCCGCATCGTACTGCGATGTAAACAGCTCCGGAGTTCCGTCGCCGTCCATTGGTACTGCAGCATAATTGTCCTTTAAGCTTTTAATGACAAGGTCTTTTAACTGCTTCCCTCCATTTTCAGAGCCTACTATACCGTTATTAATGATGAGGTTAAACGATGTCAGTTCTGCATTTGCAGGAACCTCGATGCTCCACCAGTGGTCTTCTCCCTCTGTTGCTTGGGCGCCCGGCCAGGTTCCAAGGGTCTCCCCTGCATCTCCATATACATAAGCATATATTTCTTCATAAATCTCTTTTTCGCCGTCCCAGTTCAGGAAAGAAATGACCGTTTGGGCCCCATTCACCGCTTCATCCGCAGCTTTCTCGGCTTCCTCCCTGCCGGTATATGCAGTTCTATCCGTCGCGCCGGTAAAATATACGCTCTCCGTATTCACAACATCCGTTGTAATGCGTTCACCGTCACTATCTGCGTTAAAAACGATCAGGCTGAACGCCGGAGCCGCATTGATCGTTACCTCATACCAACCCTCCCCGATCGTGGAAGGCGTCATATGAGTCGTATTCCAGTCTCCTGTCAGATCACCCGCACTGGACCATGCATGGGCTCCCACGTTCTCCCAGCCGCCGGTGTTATAGAAATACACGGTTGTGGAATCCGCCGCCTCGGCTTTCACCCTGTTGTAGCCCAGCACGGAAACGCCGGTCAGTACCATGCATAACGTCAGTACACAGGCCAGTATCCTTTTTAGTTTCCATAGATTTTTACCCATTTTGTATCCTCGCTTTTCTTTTATTGATTACCCTTTCACGGATCCCGACAGTCCTTCTACATAGTACTTCTGCAGGAACACGAACAGAATGACGATCGGAAGCGCCACCATGATGGAGCCCGCCGCAAACTGGGTATAATACGTCTCAATCCTTCTAAAGTCGGTCAGCCAGTACAGACCAACGGCAACCGTGTAAGAAGCCTGCTTGTCGCCGAAGAGCATACTCGGGAAAATGTAATCGGACCACGGGTCCAAAAACGAGGTCAGCATGGTATAAATGATCATCGGCTTCGCCAGCGGAACGATCACATGCACGAAAATATCCCACCGTGTCGCCCCGTCAATGATCGCCGCCTCATCCAGTGACCGCGGGATCGTATCGAAGAATCCCTTGCACACCTGATAACCCATTGCCGCGCCCGCAACGCCTACAACGATCAGGGCGACCAGGTTCTGCGCAAGCCCCATTCCCTTTAAGATATTGTAAACTGCGATCATGGACATAAAGCCCGGGAACATACCGATGATCAGCATGATCTTCATGATCGTCACGCGGCCGCTGAAACGGGTCCTGCTCAAAACATAAGCGGTCGCCAGAATGATGATCGTATTTAAGACGCAGCATACGATCGCTACGATAAAGGTATTCATCCACCATCTTGCAAACGGGATCACGCTGTCCGACTTAAAGAGGTTCAGGTAATTATCCAGCGTAAAGCCCTTCGGAATGAAGTACCCGACATAATAGCCCTGCTCCGCACGGAACGAGGTCAGCAGGATCCAGAGGATCGGGAACAGCCAGATCACCGCGAGGATCACAAGCACGATGTAGCCCGGATTTACTTTTGCAATCTTCATCGTAAAATACAAGCTGACAAACGCCGCAGCCAGTCCGATCCAGAAACCGGCGCCGAAATTCTTTACCAGAAACGCGTCGCCGAAGATTCCCGCGCGATCCGCCATTCCCTTGGTTCCGAACATCGTTACCATATCGCCAAACGTCTGGAGGGCACATGCCGCGATCCAGAGACGCGTCAGCAGGACCGACGGTTTCGCGAGGTTTGCAAACGCTAATAAAATAGCAGCCGCCGTTGCGATCACGCTCAGCAGAAAGATCACTTTCATTCCCCCGGCTTCGTCTGCGCCGAGCAGATCCGGCAGGATCCCCAGACTCCAGTAACTCTTTCCGCCGACCGAAGCAAACGGGAGCGCGAAGCTTAAGATGCTTAAGATGCTTGCGATAAATGCTACTTTGAAATATTTCAGATTCAATCCGTTTACCGTTCTATTCATTATTGGAATCCCTCCTCATTTTTCAAAGCATTCGACCGGGAATACGAAATCAGGGAAGCAACTGCGGAAACAATAAAGATTACGATACCGATGGTTGCTGCAAGATTGTAGTCCTTGGAATCTTTTGTCAATTTGTACAGCCACGTTACCAGAAGGTCGGTTTTTCCCGCGCCCTTATAGTAATCCAGCGAAAGCGGCCCGCCGCCCGTCAGGAAGTAGATAACGCCGAAGTTGTTGAAGTTGCCGATCAGGTTCGCGATCAGGTACGGCGTTGTAATAAACCACATATACGGCAGCGTGATCTTAATGAACGAAACAAAGGCATTTGCGCCGTCGATCTTGGCGCTTTCATACAATTCCGCCGGAATATTCATCAAAATACCGGTCGTCATCAGCATCGTAACCGGAACACCGATCCACAGGTTGACGACAATGATCGTGCATTTCGCCCAGAGTTCATTGGTCAAAAACGGAAGGGACTGTGTGGTAAAGCCCCACTGCTGCAAAAGAATATTGATGATCCCCCGGTCGCCGAGCATCGTGGATACGACCAGCAGGGAAATAAAGGACGGGATCGCCATCGTCAGGACAAACAGCGTCCGCCATACTTTCTTTCCGCGGATTCCTTTCGAATTAATGAGCATTGCCAGAAACATTCCCCCGAAGTAGCAGGAAAACGTCGCTGCAAAGCCCCAGATAATCGTCCATGCGAATACCGGCCAGAACGTCGCCGACAGCGTATCCGCCGCTCCGAACAATTTAAAGAAGTTCGTTAAGCCCACCCAGTCAAACAGGTTGCCCGGCGGCTGGTGGCTTGCATCATAATTGGTAAATGCGATCAGAATCATATAGATCAGCGGGGTTACGGTAAAGACCAGAAGTCCGACCGCCGGAATCGCCAGAAACAGCCGGTGGATATGGCTGTTAAACAGCATTTTAATATCTTCGGCCAGATTCGGGACTTCTTTATTCTGAAGCTTTAACCGCCTTGCCAGATCGCCGGAGCGGATCGACACATATCCCGCCGCCAGTACCACGCAGGTCGCTACCAGTGTCGCAACTCCATACAGCAGGATCAGCATGGAGTTATCGCCGCTCACCGTTTCATAAATACCGATCTGCTCATTGTATACCATTCCCTGTTCTTTCGTACCCAATGAGACCATGTTGGCCAGAGCCTGAAAACCGCCCTGTATCATATAGTAAAGATAGCCGACTTCAATTGCCAGAAAGATCAGTCCTTTTGCGATCTGCCCCCGGACGATATTTCCAAGCCCCCAGATGATAAAGGAAAGCTTCGAAAAAATATCTCCCTCTTTAAAAATTGAAATCAGGCTTCTTTTCCCGCTCTTTTTTTGTTTTTGGGAATCTTTCATCCTTCTACCTCCAACTGAAAATGGACTGTTCCAAGCGGACTGGTATTGTCCGCTGAAACAGTCCACCATAAAATCAAACCTTATTTTATTCTACTGCCGGTGTTACGATAGCCTGTACTGTCTGATCCAGTTTCTCCTGAATATTGTCTTTTGTGATTTCCTTTGTCTTAACGATTCCTTCGCCCAATGCCTGTGCCGGAGTCCAGTACTGGTCAATCTGGGAAATGCTCGGCTGAGTCGTTGCGGTCTCGGTCTGTGCCAGTAATGCGATCGTAGCGATATCCTCGGACACTTCCGGATTGTCCTGCAGGCTCAGAACTGCCGGTGACGCTCCTGCCTCCTGATAACGGAGCAGCTGGTTCTCATCATTTCCAAGCCACTCTGCAAACTGCTGTGCTGCCAGCGGGAAAGCGGTGCTGGATTTTACTGCAAAGCACTTGTAATCAATAAACGGGCTTAAGCTTGCCGTTTTGCCGTTGATCTCAACAGTCGGAAGTGCTACTGCCCCAAGCGAATCGCCCAGGTCTTCTTTCAGTCCCGGTGCAGACCAGTTTCCGCTGCAGAGCGCGCCGAGCTTTCCGTCACTGAAGAGGCTGCCTGCAATACCGTCCAGATCCTCTACATACTTCGGATTGTTCGCAAGGTCGATCAGGTAATTCGCCGCTGCCAGTCCGTCTGCACTGTTCCAGCTGCAGGATGTCGCATCAGATCCGTCCGCTCCGAACAGATCGCAGCCTGCTGCATAGAAGAACGCTTCAATGTACCAGGAGTTCGACATGGTGCAGGAGAAGTTCGCGATCGCGGTTCCGTCTTCCGCCGTGCCGAGATCCTTTGCCATCATCGTTTCCAGAGACTTTACTTCATCCTCCGTATACATATCCTTGTTGTAATACATGAACCAGGTGTTCGGGCTGAACGGGATTCCGTATACCATGTCGTCCTTCGTGCAGGAAGCGATCGCGCCTTCGCTGTAAAGCGACTTGACATTGTCGATGTCATAGCCGATCGGAAGAAGCAGCCCCGCATCCGTCAATTGGGAAATAGAACCGGACGGCAGTTCGAATACATCCGCTGCAGTCGTATCATCGGTGGTCAGGTTCGCCGCCGACTCGTCAATTCCTACAACCGCATTGTCCCAGGTCATGTTGTACTCCGGATGAGCCTCTTCAAAGCTTGCCTCCATCTCTTTGACCAGATCGATCTCCTCTTCCGGAACCCATACCTTCAGGCTGACATCCGTTACCTCAGCGGAATCTCCGTCGTTCGCTGCCTGAGAATTCGGCATCGAGCCGCCGCCATCGGATTCTCCTCCGCAGCCGCCAAGAAGACCAACCGAAAGCATCGCAGTCATTCCCAGCGCAAGTACCTTTTTCATTTTCATCATTACATCCTCCTTCTTTTTAATAAAAATTTTTGGTTGTTACGTTCTGTTACTGATTTCCTTAAGGTAAATCGATTAACTGTTTAAAATATAACACCTTCCTCTTGATTTGTCAACACAAAAACGGAAAAAATTCTTATCCAACCATTATTTTGGTAAAAATGTTGCATTTTTGCTGTCGTTTTTAGGCACATTGCATAAGATTCTCCCCCCCCGAGCAACGAATTAGTAATACGTTTTACCTTCTACGGTATAAAAAAGGATCCGAAAGCCTGCGCCCCCGCACAGATCTCCGGATCCCAAACGTCCTAATGATCGGACAACAGCCGTTCCGTCACGGCTCCCAGTAATTCTTTTTTCAGTTCCATCTCCTGCAGCTGGAGTATCATCCTCGCAACCTTCGGTTCATCGCGGATGATCCGGAACACTTTCTCTTTGGTTTCAAATTCCAGCTGCGCTTTCTGCAGCAGCTCCCGGACCGCTTCTTTCTGATCCGGCGCTACCGGAAATACGTTCTGCGGCCGGATGCGCAGGGTAAACCTCCGGATCCCTTTTCCTTCCACCAGAACCGAAAGCTCTTTTCCGCAGGCGTCGTAAGACGTCTCAAGACGGATCTCCTCCTGACTGTCCGCACAGCAGACCGTAACCGCGCTGCTGTCCGTCCCGCCGATCCCCCGGATGCGGATCCGGTAACTCCGATCCTCCGGAACCACCCCGGCCGGATCATCCGCCAGCTTCATGGCAAACTCCGCGGTATCTCCCGGACGGTAGGAAAAAGTCGTCACAACCGGTTCCATGCCCGACCGCTCCGAACAGTCGTCTTCGTACAGTTCAAAACTGCCTTCCGCGCCGTGGAATACCATCAGTTCCAGTTCCTTCGGGTTTCTGCGGCAGCTGTCTCCGTAATCTTCCGCCAGAGGAATAATGCTCCCGGCCGGCGCAAGCACCGGAATCGCAGAAAGATCCCGGTACATCGTGATCTTCTGCCCGCCGCGGTAGATCCGCCCGGAAAAGAAGTCGTAAAACAGCCCTTCTGGAAGCCATGCATGAACCGGCGCAAGAAGCGTTTCCTGATCGGCCGGTTCCGTTACCGGGCATACGATCAGATCCCCGAAATAATATTCATTGGGAACCTCATACGCTTCCGGCACATCATTCCGGTAATACATCGGCTGAACCAGCGGTTCGCCCTGCAGATGCGTCCGGTAATTCCATGTATGCAGATACGGCACCATCCGGTGGCGCAGCCGCAAAAATTCCGTCATCGCGCTTTCCGCAACCGGATTATAATTCCACGGTTCTTTTCCGTAAAATTCATTGGCCGTGCTGTGCAGCCGCATGATCGGGGAAAACACTCCGTACTGAACCCAGCGGACCGCCAGTTCGTCATCCCTGCGCCCTCTCTGGTGCCCTCCGATATCGTGGCTCCACCAGGTATAGCCGGCGTTGCTGGCATTTGCCGTAAAATACGGCTGAAACTTCAGCGACTCCCACGACGTAACCGAATCCCCGGAAAAGCCCACCGGGTAGCGGTGGCTTCCAAGCCCCGCATACCGGGAAAACGTCAGCGGCAGCTTCCCGTCCCTTCCGCTGTCCAGAAAGTGCAGATGGTTCAGCATCCAGAGCGGATCGACGCCCTTTGTCCGGGACTGGCTGCCCTGCTGCCAGTCCACCCACCAGAAGTCCACGCCGTTTTCTTCCTGCGGATGATGCAGATACTTGAAATACGCCTCCATGAATTTCCGGTCCGTAACATCAAACGGGATCTTCTCCTCATTCGCATAGTCCCGGCCGAGCTCCTTCGCCATCGGAAGATAGGCTTCCTCAAAGGCCCGGACGCCGTCCGCCGGATGCAGGTTCAACGTCACCCGCTTTCCCATTTCATGCAGCTTCTTTAAGAAGCGCTTCGGATCCGGAAACAGTTCCGTATTCCAGGTATAGCCGGTCCAGCCGCTCCCGTATTTTGCCGGCACGTCGGTCAGGTGCCAGTCCATATCGATCACCGACACCGAAAACGGAAGGCCGTGCTCCCGGAATTTCTCCATCAGCGCCAGATAGCTTTCCTCCGAATACGGGTAGAACCGGCTCCACCAGTTCCCCAGCGTATACTTCGGAAGAAGCGGCACCGCCCCGCTTAAATGATAAAAACTGCGCAGACAGCCTAGATAATCGTGCCCGTAACCGAAGAAATAAAGATCCGCGGATTCCCGCTCCCTTGCCTTTACCCATCCGTCCTCTGTCAGAAGCGCCGACCGGGAATCATCCCACACCGTATAGCCTTCGCGGGACATCAGCCCCGCTTCCAGCGGGATCGGGCCGTCCGCATTGTCCAGCGTCCGCGCCGTTCCGCGCAGATCACGGATCTCATCTCCGAAATTCCAGACGGAATCGCTGATGCCGTACCGCTCTTTTAAAAAGATATACAGCCCTTCCGCCGAAAAAGCGTTTCGGTCATAATACAAGTGCAGCTGATCCGTAATGATCTCAAGGTGCTCCGGACCGTCCACCACCTGATAATCCGGCACCGGAAACTCCCGGCAGATCACCGTCTGGGTAGGCTCGTCAGTAAAGCAGCCGTCCTTTTGATATTCCATGCGGATCAGGCGGTCCGTCAGAACCGTAAAACGGTATTTCTCACCCCTGACCACAGCCCCTTCGGCCGCACAGGGACGCACATTCCTTTGTTCCTGTTGATTTTCTGTCATGATCTACTCCTTTGAACAATCGATCAGGAAAGCCTGATGCGGTTCTATCGTCAATTCCATATTCCGCTCATCAGCCGCGCGCCAGCAGACCGTCCGTCCGAAAACATCCGTCCCGCTTTTCGGCCCCCGGCTGCCTACGCTGCCCAGCGGCAGGACGACCTTCTGCTCCTGTCCGCTGACCGAAATAACTGCGAGGTATACTTCGTCTTCATAGAAGCGGGCGAGCGCAACAACCTCTCCCTTTGCATAGAGGAATTTCATTCCGCCTTCCGATAACGCTTTGGTTTCCGTCTTAAGATGCGCGAGCGTGCGGTACATCCGGTAGGTTTCCTCTTTCGTAAAATCCCGGCTCCACGGCATCGGATAGCGGCAGCCGTCGTCGCTTCCGAGCGTACCTTCGATCCCGGCCTCGTCCCCGTAGTAAACAGACGGTGCGCCGATCAGCATAAACTGGAGAATGACCGCACCCCGGTACTCTTCCGGATGAACCTCCGGATTGGTGTGCAGACGCGGAACGTCGTGGCTGTCGATCAGGTTAAACTGATTCTGCCACATCACATACGGCAGCTTCGACAGATGCTCCATGACTCGCGCACGCAGATCCTCCGCCGTCATCCGGTACGGGATATCCCGCAGGATCTCGTTACGCGCAATGAAGAGATCCGGTTCCCCTAAAAACTGCCGGATCACGCGGGCGCAGCCGTAATAATTCATCGGCGAATCCCATTCTTTCCCCTGAAGGTATTCCGCACAGTCGCCCCAGTCTTCCGCCAGAATATAAGCATCGTCGTTTTCCTCATGGATGCTCTTGCGGATCTCCGGCCAGACTTCGTGGGAAAGCTGGATTTCGTCTTTTTTCGCCATGACGTCCGCGACATCGAAACGCCAGCCGTCGATGCAGTACGGCTCTTTCAGCCATTTGCGGAGCACGGAATGGTCGTTCCGGTAGAGGATTTCCCGCAGTTTCTCCGATGTATAATTCAAGGTCGGAAGATCCTTCACATCCGCCCAGCAGGCGTATCCGCCGTCTTCCTCAAAGAAATAAAAGCTCCGTTCCTCCGAATCCGGATTGTTGTAAGCACCCAGCGACCGGTCGAAAAACAGCCCGTCGCGGTTGAACCAGCGGTGCGCCGTTCCCGTATGGTTGATGGAAATATCGAGGATCAGCTTCATGCCGTTCTCATGCAGCGCTTTCGAAAGCTCCGCCAGCGCTTCATCGCCGCCGAAATGCGGATCCACATGAAAATAATCGATGCAGTCGTATTTATGGATCGAAGGCGCGAGGAAGATCGGATTCAGGTAAACCGCCGTCACGCCCAGTTCTTTCAGATACGGGATCTTCTGCTTCACGCCCACCAGATCGCCGCCGAAGAAATCCAGACTGAAGCCCTTCTCGTAAGGCAGCGGCTTCGAGTCCCAGTCCTTTACATGGATCGTATCATGCCCGTTAAAACGGTACTCCCCGTCCCGTACGTCCAGCGCCGGATCCCCGTTGCAGAAGCGCTCCGGAAAGATCTGATAAAATACGCTCTTTTTCACCCAGGACGGCTGGCGGTAATCCGTCAGGAGCACGAAATCATAGGTGTGGTCCGGGATATAAGTCGTGATCTCTTTCTGATTGTAATAATAGATAATATCTTTACATGCCAGATAAAAATGATAGTGCATCCGCGTCTCCGTCATCCGGAGTTCTGCGGCATAATAGGCAAGCCCGTTGGCCGTTTTCTCTTTCCCAGCCTCGATCAGCCGCTCCGCGCCGTTTTGCACGGTTCGTAAAAAAACATGCTGCACCGGCGCATCCTCGTACATCCGGATCCGCACCGTTACGGTTTCAAACAATTCCGGCTGCGGATTGCTGACAAAACATTCCGTGCCGTCGCTGTATACGCTTTCCAGCCATTTTTCCATAAAATACCTCCCAATATTCGTTAAACGTCCATTTCTTTTACTGATTTCCGTTCCGCGATCTCAACGTCGGTCTTGATGTTGATCGCGATCTTTCTCTTTTCCCGGATCATCTGGAAAAGGGATTCCCCAACCAGAAACGCCTTTCTCGACAGATTCTGGGATACTGTGGTAAGCTGCGGATTCGAATGCAGGCATTCCGGCAGATCGTCATAGCCGACCACCGATACATCGCCGGGAACGTTGAGGCCGCTTAAGCGCAGCCCCTCCATCACGCCGATGGCAACGATATCCGACATGCAGATCACCGCCGTGAATTTCCTCGGGGAAAAAGCGATCTTTTTCCCGGCTTCCACGCCCTGCGGAAAGGTCGTCCACGCCCGGAAAATATCGTCCGGAGCGATCTCGATCTGACGCTCCCGGCAGGCGTCGCAGACGCCCCGGAACCGTTCCTGGATCACGCCCGGACTGTCGGTTTCCGGCCCCGCAAACGCGATCCGCCTGTGCCCTTTCCCGATCAGATACCTTGCGGAAAGATATCCGCCTTTGTAGTCATCGCTCCCCACGTTGGCGATCCCCTCTTTTTCCGCATACGTGTCAATATAAACCGTGGGAACTTTCAGCCCTTCTTCAATCTCTCCCACTTCGTTCTGATACGCGCCGAACAGAATCACCCCGTCCACATTCCATGAGGCAAAGATCGGAACGATGTCCCTGCACCGTCCAACACAGCGGACCATCAGGTAATAGCCCTGATTACGCACATAATTTTCCAGAAGCGCAAGCATCTGCGCGTTGTACGGATTGACGGAAAACGGCTGCTCTTCCGTAAGATGCGGAATGACCACGCCGATGATCTTGCTTTCCTTCATCACCAGGCTTCTGGCCGTCGCGCTCGGCTTATAGTCATTTTCCTCAATGATCTTCTGTACTTTCGCGATCGTCTGCTGCGATACTTTCTTATGGTTCCCATTGATCACGTTCGAAACGGTCGCCGTGCTTACCCCTGCTGCATTTGCAATGTCTTTGATCCTCATGAATACTCCCTGTTCTTTCTGTCTGTTGGTTCTAATCTGCTGCTGTCAATTTCCCTCTGATAAAATCCAGAACTCCCACGGCTGCAGGCTGACCTCGCCGTTTAAGTTCTCTCCGCTGACCGGATGATCCTCCATATCGATCTCGTCAGCGCTCGTTCCGTGGAGCAGCACCATCTCCGCTCCGTCCACAATTTCCGATACATCCTCTGTCCGTTCCTTGTCTGACAGATTAAAAATGCACTTGACGGTATTGCCGTCTTTCTCCCGGTAAAACGCCAGTACGTTCTGGCTCTCCACATCGTAATAGTTGATCTCGGCGCCGCCGTAATTCCCGCAGTAGAGCGCCGGATTCGCGCTGCGGATGGCGCTTAGCTCCGTTAAAAGCTCCCGGTAGTCATAATCGGAACTTTCCCAGTCGATCGGATCTTTTCCCATAAATTCGATCGCATGATCCAGCCCGATCTCATCCCCGCTGTAGACCAGCGGCACGCCCGGTATCGTATACAGGAAAGAAAACATCGCCGGGATCGTCTCCGCTCCGAACGCATCCATGATGGTGTGCTCGTAGGAATTCTTATCATGGTTGTCCATGAAATTCAGGGTATAGGTTCCGTCCGGAAAATCCGTCGGGATATAAGCCTTTAACGACCGCACCTTTTTGCTTCCGTTCGCAACCCCGATCATGGCATCATAAAGATCCCAGTTGTAATTAAAATCAAATGCGTAGTCCAGAAGTTCCTTTACAGTGTGGTCTTCCGCCAGCATGTAGACCGGCTTCACTTCTTCCAGCGCAGCCCTGGCATCTTCCCAGAAATCCACCGGAACGCCGTTCGCGTAGTCGCAGCGGAAGCCGTCGATATCGTACTCTTCCACCCAGTACTTCATGCACGCGATCATTTCCTCGCGCATGTCCGTGCTGTCATAATTGAGGTCTGCCACATCCGGCCACCCCATATTTTCCGGGGAAATGATGTTCCCCTGTGCATCCTGCGTATACCAGTCCGGATGTTCCTTGATCCATGCGCAGTCCCAGCCGGTATGGTTTGCCACCCAGTCCATCATCACTTTCAGGCCCATGTCGTGCGCCTCATCCACAAGCGCCTTGAAATCCTCCGCCGAGCCGAATTCCGGATTGACCGCACGGTAGTCGGTGATGGAATAATAAGAGCCGAGCGTTCCAGAGCGGTTTGTTTCGGAAATCGGATGGATCGGCATAAACCAGAGCACCGTGATCCCCATATCCTTCAGTTCCTGCAGATGGCCGGAAAAAGCCTGAAACGTGCCTTCTTCGGTATACTGCCGCACATTCACTTCATAAATAACGGCATCCTTTGTCCACTCCGGCTGAGAACGCAGCTTTTCCGTGTCTTCTGCCACGTCTTCCGCCGCGTTTTCCGTCGGTTCCGGCGTGCCCGGTGCAGAACATGCCGCTACAGAAAGGAGTACTGCGGACAGAACGCCGATCGCAGTTTTTCTTCGCATATTTGCCACCTCGATATTCATTTTATTAGTTAATCGTTTTACCTATATGGAATGAATTATAAGGGATATGGCACAATTTGTCAACCTTTCTTTTCGCTTTCTTCGGGCATTTTATCAGCGTTCGCCGGGCGCAAAAGGAGCAGGACCAAAATCCGGTCCTGCCCCGCTTATTTTTCTGATTCTTTCCTTATACCACGAAACTGTCGGTATGCTCCGTTAATTCCGTAGAGATCGTTACGATCTTGCGGATATCCTCCTGACACTGGCGCACGATCTCGCTTAACTCCGTCATGGATGCCGACGTCTCCTCGGTGGACGCCGCGTTCTCCTCCGCGATCGCAGCAAGCTGCTGGATTCTTTCCAGCACCGCCTCTTTCATCTCTTCCAGTTCTTCGATGTTGGTGCTGATCTTATCCACTCCGGTCGATACCGATGCGATCTCCTCATTCAGATGCACAAACATATCCCTGGTATTCCCCAGCTTCTGGTTCTGTGCCTGTACACTCTCCGAAACCTGATTCATGGTCAGAACGCTGGTGTTGGAGTTGCGGATCAATTCGGAAACAACCGCAAGGATCTCTTCCGCGGAGTTCTTCGACTGCTCCGACAGCGTGCGGATCTCATCCGCAACAACTGCAAAGCCCTTGCCGTTCTCTCCGGCCCGCGCCGCCTCGATGCTCGCGTTCAGCGACAATAAATTCGTCTGTTCCGCAATGCTTGTGATCATATCGGTCGCCGCCTGGATCGCCTGTGCGGAACGGTTCGTCATATTCGTCTGTTCCCGTACCGCTTCGATCGCCTCATTCGTCTGCTCCGCGATCTCAACCAGCTCATGCATGGTATCTTCCGCCGACTGGGAGTATTCTCTCATCCGGACGGAATTCTGGTTCAGCGTCTCGATATCTTCTACCGTCAGTTCGATCGCGCTTCCCATGCGGCTGATCTCGCGGTTCGCTTCCACGGTTCCGCCGGCCTGCGAAGTCGCCCCGTTTGCAATATCGTCCACCGCAGAATTGATATTGGCGATATTCTGCGAGATCGTGGCAAACGAAGTCTCAAAATCCGTGGAGAAATCCTCCAGGCTTGTCGAATTCTGCTGAAGTCCGGAAACGATCTTCTTGAAACGGTCGATCAGCCCCTGAATGGACTGCGACATCGTTCCGATCTCATCCGCTCTCTGCAGCAGCTTGCTCTGCATATCAAAATTCAGTTTTCCGGTCGCTACATCATCCAGACGGTTGACCGCAGACTTCAGCGCCTGCATGATCCGCCTTGCAAGAATAACGATCACGATGGAGGCAATGACAAATACGATCAGCATTCCCCCGGCCATCTGCAGCTTGCTGAGATTGATCTGCCGCTGCACGTCCGCCTTGGCGCGTCCGGTAAAGATCAGCCCGACCACGCTCCCGTCGCTCTGGCTTAACGGAATATAATATCCGCAGTAATCGGATCCGGCGATCGCCACGCTCTTTGTAAAATAAGTCGTGATCTTCCCGTCTAAAATATCAGCCGCAAAATCCGTATCGATCGTCGTCCCGATCGCACGGTTCCCCGAAGCGTCTGTCACAGTCGTAAGCACCCGCTCATTTCCCCAGAATACGGTTACATCCACATTGGAATCTTCCTTCACTCGGTCGATCAGGGAATAATCGTCCGAAAGCACCGTATCCCCTTTCTTAAAGACACCGTTATCATAGGAATAATCGCCCGGCTGATAGATATCATACAGGTCGTCCACATTCCAGGAAACCGCTTCCAGCTTCTCTTCGATCAGTCCATAGACGATCTTCTCCTGACTGTTCCCGCTCATAATGATGCTGACGACGCTGATCAGCAGCATTGGAAATATTACCATCAGAAGAATCTTTGTCGTGATATTGACGCCTTTTTTCATAGTGTACCTTCCCCTTATTTCTCATAGAATGATTTATTCTAATCCACCGTTTTAATTATACCCCCCCCGCCCCACTTAATGCAACAATTTCTTTCAAATTCAACCAGCAATATTCAACAGGCATCGGCTACTTTCCCGAAAGATGCCCGATAAATTCCCGGACGCGTTCGTTTTCCGTTGTAAACAGTTCCTCCGGCGTTCCCTGCGCCTTGATCACGCCGCCTTCCATAAAAATAATGCGGTCGGAAACTTCCCGTGCAAACTGCATTTCATGCGTCACGATCACCATCGTCATGTGCTCTTTCGCCAGCGCCTTGATCACCTTCAAAACCTCCACCGTCAGTTCCGGATCCAGCGCCGAGGTCGGCTCGTCAAAAAAAAGCAATTTCGGCTGCTTTGCCAGCGCCCTTGCGATCGAAACCCTCTGCTGCTGCCCGCCGGAAAGCTGATACGGATAGGCGTCCCGCTTGTCAGAAAGCCCCAGCTGTTCCAGCAGCCGCCCGGCCCGCTCTTCGGCTTCCTTTTTCGGAAGCTTATCCACGGCGATCAGGGAATCCGTGATATTTTTCAAAACGCTGTAATGCGGAAACAGGTTGAAATTCTGAAAGACCAGCCCGAAACAGCGGTGCAGCTTCTTTAATTCCGCTTTCGAGGCATATACGCATTTTCCGCCATCCGTCCGCGCCGCATATTCCCCCATGTAGATCAGATCTCCGGAGTCCATCTGTTCCAGCAGCGTTGCGCACCGCAGGAGCGTAGACTTTCCGGAGCCCGACGGTCCGATGATCGAAACCACTTCGCCTTCTTCCACCGCAAGCGAAATATCCTTTAAGACTTCCACTCCGTCAAATTCTTTTCTGACATGATTCATTTCCAAAAGCTTCATACCGGTTCCCCTCTAACGATAATAAGACAAGGCTTTTTCCATCCGCTCCATAAGCGCTGCAACGATCAGATTCAGGATATAGTAAAACACTCCCGCGACCATCAGCGGCAGGATCGTCGTCTGCGCGGCCGCAACCTGTTTGGCGATCGTAAACATTTCCGCCTGCGACGTGTCCTTGACCAGCGTAATGATCTCATTCGTAACCGGCGGCAGGATCCGCTTGACCACCTGCGGCAGGATGATCTTAAAAAAGGTCTGCGCTTTTCCGTAGCCCAGCACTCTGGCCGCCTCATACTGCCCCGCCGGCATGGATTCGATCCCGGCGCGGTAAATCTCCGCAAAATACGCCGCATAATTGATCGCAAACGCAATGATCACGGCGATAAAACGATAACTGTTGCTGATTCTGATGTGAAACACATAATACGGTCCGAAATAAACGACTAAAAGCTGGAGCATAAGGGGCGTTCCCCTCATGATCGATATGTATACTTTGCTGATCCCGCGGATCAGGCCGTTTCTGGACATCCGGCCGAACGAAACGATCAGTCCGAAAGGCAGAGAAAAAAGCAAGGTCAGCATAAATATTTCAATCGATACGATCATCCCTCTGCCTAACTGCAATAACATTACCTGAATACTCATGTGGATCCCCCGCTTTTTCTTTCCGGGTTATTTTCCCGGTTTATTTTCCGAAGCAGACGCTGTCCGTCAGCCCCCACTCCTCTGCGATTTCATCAAGCGTTCCGTCTTCCGCCATTTCCGTTAAGGTATCTTCTACCGTGTCGCGCAATTCCTCATTCCCAAGCAGAAAACCGACGCCGTACTGCTCGGTCGCCAGATACTGGTCCAGCATCACATAGCCGCCGTTCCGCGATTCGATCTGATATGCCGCCACGCCGATATCCATTGCCACGGCATCCAGCGCTCCGGCTTCCAGATCCATAAACGCCGTATTGTAATCCGCATATTCGGTCAGTGTCCCGAAACTGTCCCGAAGCGCGATATTCTCCGGGCTTTCTTCGTCATTCAGCGCATTCAGCGCGGAAGAATCCCTCTGCACGCCTACGGTTTTGCCCGCAAGATCCGCAAACTCCTGAATCCCGGAATCCGCCGCAACGACAAATACCTGGCTGTTGTCCACATACGGGGACGTCCATGTATATTCGTCCTCCCGGCCGTTCATCGTAAAGCCGTTCCAGATGCAGTCGATGGAACCGCTCGAAAGCTCCATGTCCTTCGAATCCCAGTCGATCGGGCGCTTGACCAGCTCCCAGTCATTTCTCTTGCAGACTTCCGCCGCCAGATCCAGATCGAAGCCCACATACTCTCCGTCGTCGTCCATGTAGCCGTACGGAGGAAACTCCGCATCAAATCCGACCGTGAACGTCTTCTCACTATCTCCGCCGTTTCCCTTGCCGCACGCCGCCAGGGAAAAAGCCATACACGCTGCCAAACATAACATTAATTTCTTTTTCATCTTAAATCTCCTTTAATCATGTAAAAATCGGTCTTTTCCGTACTGTTGTATGTTACCATGCTAAAATATCGGTGTCAAATGAATTTGGAAAAATTTCAGGGAGCGGATCGCTCCCGCCCCCTGTTTCTCTCCTAATCGATCGACACGGTAAAAGTAAGCGTGTCGGTATATTTTCCTGCAAATTTTGCTTCTGCTTTTGCCAGATCGCTGACAAAATCCAACGTCGCTATGCCGGAGCGTTCTCCCGCCGCAACCGTTAAAATATTAAAATTATTTTTCTCCGGTCTTGCGTGCTTATTAATGATCAGTGAATAATCGATCGATCCGTCTTTGTAGATCATCTTAAAGTCGTTCCTGCTCGTTACATTAATATTTAAGGAAGTGCCTTCATTCAGCATGACATTCCGCACCTGAAGTCCCCGCTCAATCGTTGTGTCCGTGTCCGTAAACGTCACGCTTGCCGGTATCGTCACCTCATAAGATACATCCGCATAATAATCAATATTCACGCTTCCGCTTTTATCTTTCGAACCCTGCGTGATCGTCGTTCCCTCCGCAGATACCTGTGCCGGCATTCCGGCCGCCAGCACCACTGACAATATCACAGCCGTTATTTTTTTCAAATTCAATCCCTCCTGACCAATTTATTCTACCAGCAGAACCGTTTTCATATCCGCGTTGTTTGTCAGCGTCCGTTCCTGATCCATACAGTACGGCTGGACATGGATGACCGCTTCATATACGCCTTTTTCCAGACCGCGGGAAAGGGTAATCCTGTTGATATGCTTTCCCGCCTCAACGAGGCCGGAAGCGTACAGCACTTCATAACCGTTTCCGCTCTGATCCGGGATCCTGAGCTCAAACGTCAGATAATAACGTCCCGCATTTTCCTTCGGATTATAAAAATCAACCGATACCTCTTTTTCATGCACCGGAAACAGGAGCGCTCCCTTTCCGGAGATCACCACATCCTGTCCTTTTGCATTTCTGCTTTCACCGGCAGATGCCTCTCCGGCATCCGGATCAAGCACCAGCCCCACTCCGCCGTCCGGATGCTCCTCGTCCTGTTCCTCATTCCGGACCAAAAAGACGCCGAGCGCGGCTCCGGCCAGCAGAACGATCAAGAGAACCAGCAAAACCAGCAGGATCAGTAAAATCAGCCACTTTCTGCCGTTCTTTTTCTCTGTTTCATATTCCTCATTCACCGTTTTCCTTCCTTTCATAATAAGATGGGATCTCTTCCCATTCTTATCATATGTCAAAATATTTCCCCTGTTACTCGACAAAAAATAATCTTAATTGCGACGCAGCTGATTCTGCTTTAGAGGCAGGCGTCGGTTTGCTGTATGCTTCCCTGCAACAAATACCGGCGTACTCTTTTTTGTTTGATCGGGCGAGATTTTACTATATTAACGTATTAAAGTAGCCTGTTAAAAAAACAGGGAAATCCCGCTTAGGGACTGCCCTGCTTTCATGCTTTTTAGTTATTGATCAATTTATCTTCTTCGTTGTTCCAGCTGTACAGCTTGCGGATCTCCCGGCCAACCTGCTCAGACGGATGCTCGGACGCTAATTTTCTCATTGCTTTAAAGTGAACCTGACGGCCTGCCGGAGACATATCAAGAAGGAATTCTTTTGCAAAAGAACCATCCTGAATATCGCTTAAGATCTTCTTCATCGCTTTCTTGGTATCCTCTGTGATAATCTTAGGTCCCGTAACATAATCGCCGTATTCCGCCGTGTTCGAGATGGAATATCTCATTCCGGCAAATCCCGACTGATAGATCAGGTCAACGATCAGCTTCATTTCATGGATGCACTCGAAATATGCGTTTCTCGGATCGTAGCCAGCCTCGCACAAGGTCTCAAAACCTGCCTGCATCAGCGCGCATACGCCGCCGCAGAGGACTGCCTGCTCGCCGAAAAGATCCGTTTCCGTTTCGGTTCTGAACGTCGTCTCCAGAACGCCCGCTCTTGCGCCGCCGATTCCCAGTGCATATGCCAGTGCAAGATCCAGTGCTTTTCCGGTAGCATCCTGCTCAACCGCAACCAGACACGGCGTACCTTTTCCTGCCTGATATTCGGAACGTACCGTATGCCCCGGCGCCTTCGGCGCGATCATCGTTACATCCACATCTGCCGGCGGCTTGATGCAGCCGAAATGAATGTTGAATCCGTGTGCAAACATCAGCATATTGCCCGGCTCCAGATTCGGCTCGATGTCTTTCTTGTACATATCCGCCTGCAGTTCATCATTGATCAGGATCATGATGATATCCGCTTTCTTTGCAGCTTCCGAAGCTACATAAACCTGAAAGCCCTGCTCTTCCGCACGCTTCCATGACTTGGAGCCTTCATACAGGCCGATGATGACATTGCAGCCGGATTCCTTTAAATTCAGCGCATGCGCATGTCCCTGGCTCCCGTAGCCGATGATCGCAATGGTCTTGCCATCCAGCAAAGACAGGTTGCAATCTTCCTGATAAAAAATTCTAGCGTCACTCATCCTTAATTTACCTCCGTATTCATATGAACGATAGTTGTCATACAGCAAAATGTGTTGTATGACAACTATTATAATCCATCTGCTTTGTATGTCAATAGCTATTTTGCATTTTATAAGCATTTTTATAAACGATCGCTATTGATCCTGAGAGGCCAGTTGCTCGGTCCAAAAGGCATGGCGCAGATGAATCGTCACGGCGCTTTTTAACGCCTGCGCGTCCCTCTTTTTCAAAAAATCCATGATCATGATGTGATCCTTATAGGCGTCTTCCGCGATCACGTCCAGATTAAAATCAAGCGCAAAAGTCTTTTCAATGGTTTCTGTTATGGTCGGCAGAAAACTGCTGATAAACTCGTTATGGGAGGCTTTCAGGATCGCGCCGTGAAAAGCGCTCTCCGATGCGATCCGCTCCCCGCCCGTGGGATTCTCCATTAACAATCTCTGACATTCATGCCCCAGCTTTAAGATATTCTCAATCTCTTCATCGCTGGCTCTCACACAGGCAAGCGCGGCCGCTTCCGGTTCAAAGATCAGCCTCGCCTCATACAGGTCGTGCAGCGTCACCTTCAGATCGGCGAATCCCTGCATATCGATCCCGCTTTCCGTGTAGCGCTCCATCTGCTCCGACACAAAAGTGCCTTTTCCGCGGTGGACGACCAGCACGCCTTCCGCAACGAGGATCCGGATCGCCTCCCGCATGGTCGTCCTGCTGATCCCCAGTATCTCTGACAATTCATTTTCATTCGGCAGCTTCTCCCCCTGCCGGTATCTCTGTTCTTCTACGATTAATTTCCGCAGCCGGTCAGCCGTGCGCTGCGATAAATTCTCCTGATTTCCCTGCATATTTTTCTCTTTTCCGTTATCGATTTCATTAAATTTATGCGCACTTTCGCATAACCGTCTTCTGAAATCATTAACAGCCTTGACAATTCCTTTCTAACAAATAAACATAAGGCTTATCTGCGCGTCCTAAATCCATACTCTTTCTTTAATCTCTCAAAAATCTCAAAAGCTACCGGACAAATCTCTATCACATCTAACACACTAAGCAAACTTGACAATCTCTCTGGTTGATCAGTATATGGATATTTTTTGCAGCTGTCCGGTTTACAGTCTCCCAATTTGCAATTTCCGTCTTCCTGCAAGAAATCACAGGGCTCATGCTTTGTCTGATAGTTCATACCATATTCTTCTTTCTCTAAATAAATATCAACAAACTGCTTCGGTGTGATTCCTAAGTATTGCGCATCCCTGCCAATATCTTCCGCTGGAATGCTTCCTTTATACATCTTGCAACAGTTTCTGCATTTACTGCAATCATAGTCGGCAAAAAGTTCTTTATGTAATCGTAAAAACTGCTTGTCCAGCTCATCCTCGTCTGCATGACATTTCAGGAAAGTACGAAACTTCAAATTTTCTTTTTCTTTTTTCTTGGCTTCTGCCCTCACTTTGTCTGGTTGTATCATACGCTTTATCCCCTTTCCATATGCAATTATTGTATCACTGTGTACCGGAGTATCGGACTAATTTATTTCTTCGCACTAAATCTCATATTCTCTTTTTACTTCAAAAATTTCAAAAGATAATCAAAAGATAGAAACCGCCTAAAATCAGGATTTTCTCCGTTTCTTTCTTGTTTTTTGAATATTTTCAAAAGATAATCAAAAGATAGAAATTTATTCCTTTGTTTTAAGATTATCTAATGCAATTTGAAGTTGCGTAATTTTCTCATCAGATGTTTCTCTGATTGCATACCTTGTCGTCGGTCCGCTTCCCATCCGCTGCAGTAACTTTTTTTCATCCAATATTGCAAGCCACTTCCGAATTTTATAATCGGATAGGGCAATTTCTTCTCTTATCTTAGAAACAGCTATTGGTACATCACTTTTTAAAATGATTCGCAGAATGTCTTTTGCTTCATCTTCTAGCTCTGGATACGAATCAACAAAATCTATATTCCATATTCTCAAATCTGTTTTCTCAATATCCGTATATACTTCCGGCATATGCACGCCACTGGATGCCGCTGCAGTATATATTAACGGTCCGCCATACCCTTGCCGTTCTGAAGCACCTAACCATCGAAACATTTTCATGATAATTTCATTACGTGGTCTGGAATCTCCTCCAGTACGAAATTGCTGCAACGATACCAGCATCTTTCCCGGATTCAGAAAGTGAAACCATCCATCAAAGACCTCAACCTTGATACTGGGATATGCTTGTACATAGTCTGCATGAGCAAGGCAATTAATCAAACCTTCTCTCAAAACCTCATCAAAATCTGACAACGGTATACGAAGCTGTCCTTCACCTAATTCAAAAGACTCTTTTAGCAATATTTTCATCTTTTCATATACGATGGTATAGAAATTAAAAATATTCATTTCATAATCGCTCGGTTCATCATCTGATATGCGGTCAATCCAACGAGGATTATGTCCCCTACGGTTAAAATAATCTAAATGATAATGCGGATACACCTCTTTTATTGTTCGTTCCCGTCCTAAAAATAATAACGCTCCTCGTCTGAGTTTTACTTCTTCTGAAACACGATCCACATAACAAGCTCCTATTTCTGTCAAGAAATCCTCGTTTGACATTTCAATATATTTCTTCTTGGGGAAACGTTTATTGACCTTTTCCTTATAAGTAATCACAGAATCCATATCCAAATCATCAATCGTGAAATGTTCTACTGGTAAACTGTCGTGACATGGCATAGCATTTCGTTCAAACGCCTCTAATTCTTGCTTCGTAGCCCTTCGGTCACCCTCGCCTGTTCGGATAAATGTATTTTCTCTCTTTCCATTAAAATAAACAGGCTTCATTGAATCAGGAGCTTCTTTTACATATACTATCATTATCTCTGCTCCATCAATATTGACAATATGTACATCCTCATTGGTTACACTTCTATAGTTTATCTTGTTCGGATTTGATAACATATCCCACAAACTTGTCTGCGCTTTAGATATATTTCCAATCCCCTGAATTGTATTGACAGGATCACCTTCAATGACACCCAGCAGAATCCACCCGCCGGATGTATTGCAAAATGCGGAATAAGACTCCCAAAAAGCATTCGGAAGTTCTTGTGCTTTTTTCATTTCAATCCCATCTTTTTCATGTACATTCATAATCCAAGCTTTTAGTTCATTTATGTTTTTAAAATTTGGCTGTTTCATACAAAAACACCGCCTCCCTGTTAATATTGTTCCATCCTCAAATGCACCCAAGATCATCTTATGTATTTACCAATCTTTTTGATATGTTCCAGTATTTTTTCTAATAAAATTTGCAACTTTGTTCCATCAAATGATCTAACATTACATCAAATGTCTCTTTACATTGTTTCTCTATCTGCCCCACTTTAATTTGTGCAAGAATTTCTTGTCTGCTTCTCTTTTTTCGTTTTTTAGATTCGGCATGTATGGAGCTATTTGCTGCCTCCAAACATTCATCTCTCAAATCTGAACATATTGAACTAATAAAATATTCCTTGCCTGTCCACACTCTATGTTCTATCATTTGAATTTCATAATAGTAACCGGAATATTTTATTCCACACTATCTATAAACTCTTTAATACAATCAATTATCTGATGCTTCAGCAATACAGAAGCATATATGCCAAACATATCTGTAATCAAATCCTGTTTTACAATATCTTCAAGTTGACTGATTCTTCTCTCACTTCTTATCCCTAATACTTTCTGCATAGCATCCGCCGCACTACATAGCTCCGTTATTTCAGGATAGTTTTCTATAAGTTTTTGATCTAATATAACAGTTTTATTATACAATGTATCTGTCAGTATAGGTTCATTGAGAATTTCTTCTATTCTTTCTATATCATTAGCCGCTTTCACATCATCCTTTAAACTTTTTTCTTTAAGTAAAGTTTTTTCCATAGTTACCAATTCTGGTTTTAACTTCATCACATTATGCTCCTATAATTATACTTTATCTAAACCAAACACTATATCTCACAAGGTTTCTATCGTTCATAGAGAAAAATAAAATCTCTCTTATCTCGCATACTTCTTAAAGTTTTCCGCCTGCTCCAACACTTCCTTATAAACGTCATCTCGCGTAATCGGTGGATATCCATATTTCTCTAACAAAATAATCAAATCCACCTGCAGTTCCGCCTTTATATCTTCTCTGGTTGCCCAATCAGTATATTTTGACTTATCATCTACAACTGCTTTGATTTCTCTGGCGAGTTCCAACATCTTGTCTTCCGGATATTCAAACTTGTATTTCTTCGCCACTATCGACAGAATATCATAAAAAGCTTTCTCCTCATAATCAATTCCCATATCTTGAAAAGAATTTCTCTCAGATTTCAGCTCATGCAATAAGTCTGCCAGTTGATTGGCTACCTCGTTCAATACTTCATTGGCAAAAGCTTCCTCTTTTCGGCGATTATTATAGGCATCGACCACTGATCGCATTCTTTCTGAAAACTCAATGCTTTTGATTTTATTTACCTTCCTGAATTCTTCTATCGCATAGGACAGCATTCTCTGTAATGCCTTGATTTTTGTATTAGGCATACTTATTTTCTCGATACGAGCCATATATTCGTCACTAAAAATATCTACATCAATATGTTCACCTGTTTCAAACAGTTCCTCTATGCCGTCAGATTGAAGCGCGTCCTCCAACAGTCGGCGCACTTTGAGATTCATTTGCGTCATATCCGGAGCCTCACCCTTTGTCATTTTAAACAGAATAGATCGTACCGCCTGATAAAAATGTACCTTTTCCATATCCTCATCTGTAAAATGCTCACTGGAACTGCACAAATTAAACGCCTTCTTCATTTTTCGGGCAGATGCCATAAAACGCAATTCCAGTTCCTGCGTCAACTGGACATATTCCACCGCTCTTTTCAGGCAATCCAACTGTTCCACCGGACTCCCCATATAATAATCATTGGCATTAAAATTGTGGAACATCTGATCCAAAACCTCTAACTGATCTTTCACCATATCTACCGCCTGATCAATGTTATCCAGTTCCTCTTTCTCGAAATTGGTATATCTGCGCAACGCAAGATTCATATTCTTCTTGATTCCGATATAATCAACAATCAACCCCTTGTCTTTTCCCTCGTACACCCGGTTCACACGGGAAATAGTCTGAATCAACGTATGTTGCTGAATGGGCTTGTCTATGTAAATCGTGTCAAGACAAGGTACATCAAACCCCGTCAGCCACATATCCACGACAACCGCAATCTTAAAATTGGACTTTTCGTTTTTGAATTGTCGGTCAAGCTCCTTCCTGTCTTCTTTTGTACCGAGCAGTTTATATAGCTTATCCTCATCGTCTTTATTTCTTGTCATCACGAGGCAGATCTTGGAAACCGGCTTTAATTCCTGTTCTTCAACATCTGTAAGCTCCACGCCTTCAGGCGCTTTTCTTTTTTCCTGCCACTCTGGACGCAGTCCTATCACTTTTTGATAAAAAGCATAGGCAATCTTTCTATCAGAACAGACAAACATCGCTTTTCCTGCTACCGTTGCGCCCTCTGCTACTCTTGTTTCATAATGCGCTACAAAATCTTTGGCTACTGCTTCCAGTCGCTTCGGATCGCCCAGGATTGCATCCAAATGTGCTACGGCTTTCTGGCTTTCTTCAATCTGTTCCTCTGTGGAGCCAAGAACCGCACACCTGTCATAATAATCTTCGATCTCTTTTAATTTTTCTTCCTGTAGTGTCACTTTTGCAGCTCTGCCCTCATACACCAGATTTACCGTAATCTCATCTTTTACAGCCTCTGTCATTGTATAGGGATGTCCCACGATATCTCCAAATACTTCTATCGTTGCATCAATCGGCGTACCCGTAAATCCTACATAGGTTGCATTCGGAAGTGAATCATGCAGATATTTTGCAAAGCCATATGTCTTACTTACACCGTCCTCTGTCACTCTTACTTTCATATCTAAGTTAATCTGAGAACGGTGCGCTTCGTCAGAAATACAGATCACGTTGTATCGGTCCGTCAGAAGCTTCGTATCTTCCGTAAACTTCTGAACCGTGGTCAAATACACCCCTCCGCTCGGCTTTCCCTGCAGTTCCTCACGCAGTTTTTCACGGGATTCAATGCTAATGATCTGGTGATCCCCGATAAACTCCTTTGAAGCCACAAATTGTTTTGACAATTGATTGTCCAGATCTGTCCTGTCTGTAATGAGCAGAATCGTTGGACTTTTAAAGTCGGTACTTTTCATCAGCATCCTTGCAAGAAAAAGCATTGTGTAACTTTTTCCGCAGCCGGTTGTACCAAAATAGGTACCTCCCTTTCCATCTCCCTGCGGTTTTCTATGCAACTTGATATTCTCATATAAATTATTGGCGGCAAAAAACTGCGGATAGCGACATACTATCTTTGTGTCCTTATCGGAACTATCCGGAAAATAAATAAAATTCTTAATGACCGCCAGCAAGCGCTCTTTGGAAAGCAATCCATCAATCATAGTAAACAATGAACTAATGCCGTCTGTCTCCGCATCATCATCATTCACCTTCCGCCACGCATAGAAAAATTCATAAGGCGTAAACAACGAACCATACTTGCTGTTTGCCCCGTCGCTGATCACCACAAAAGCATTATATTTAAAGATTTCCGGTATATCTCTTTTGTACCGAACTGTCAATTGAGTATAGGCCGCCTGTATTGTAGTATTTTCCTGAATAGCAGTTTTGAACTCCAAAACTACTAAAGGAAAACCATTTACATATATAATACCGTCAGGAATCCGCATCTGATCGTTATATCCTTCAACCTCCATCTGGTTGACAATCTTAAACAGATTATTTTTTGGTTCTTCATAATCTATCAGCTCTATAAAAATATCTTTTTTCGTTTTATCTTCCCGTATGAATTTAAATCCATTTATAATCCAATTTAAAATAATCTTATTTGTTTCATAGAGAGTACCGCTTACCGCACGCAAGGACAGAATGATGCTGTTAATTTCATTCTCTGTAAGGTCATCTTCTTCATATTTCATATGCAAATAAGTTTTGAGATCATCAAGCAATAAAACTTCTGATTTACTACGTACAATATCGCTACCCCAGACATGGGTATACCCTTTTTCTTCTAATAATTTTATTATGGATATTTCAAGCAAATGTTCATTAAAATTCTGCATGCTCTTCACTCCTCAACGTATCTCTTTATCAATGATTCATTGCTCCCAATCAGCATATGCTGTCCAGCACGTGCTCTTACCATTTGCCGGTTAAATTCATCCACCATATCGGCTTTTATGATAATCATTCGATTTCTATAATTTACACTTTCTTTATAATTTCCAAAAAGCACTAATACTTTAGATGTCAAAGCAAGAGCCAAACACGACTTATTATCCCCTAATATTGTTTGATCATCTCCATAACATACCGGCACATTGCTTGTAATATATTCACCGCTTTTGGCATAATAAAATGTATAATTAATATTTTTTATCATGTTAAAAAAATCATCCATATAACCACCTTTAAACTCATCTGTAAGCATTACCTTTTTCTCTTCTGTATGCAAAATCAACGCACGCGGGTTTTGCTGAGGAATACATGCTTTTTGAATTATTTTTATCAACTCTGCAAATTGCCCTTCATATGCACAAAATATATCTTCGATATTATTTGGCAAGACATATTTACCCAATTTAGGATTTGCATCTTGCCATTCTGTTTCATATAAATTTTTTTCATAACACACATTGCGCGGTATCTGAGTAAAATATTTATTATGCTTATAATCATAAATATGAAGCAGGCCCTTACTGTCTGTAAAATTATTTAGATAAAATTGAGGTACATAGTGCTGATGAGTTTTCATTATTTTTACATCTCCTACTTCTTTTTTGATTTTCACAGCACAAATAAATGATAATTTAGCGGCTTAATGATGCCAGTATCGTCTGTGTTAGTAGCGAAAGCCTCAAAATTTCCGTATAGTTTGTTTGAATGGTGTTACGGAGAGCCGCACTAAAATTAACATAGTCTTTTAATACAGTATCATTAGGGACTTTCACTTTCAGATTTGATAATGCGTCAATCGTTAATGCAGTCTGTGTAGAACCTATACAAATACCTTCCAGTTCTCGTCGGAACATAGGCGTTTGCATATAATCATACAGGTAAAAATTAATGCCAAATTGTCGAAAGTCCTTTAGCCAAATAACGTTTCCATCTTTGAAATAGAATTCCTCGTTTTCGACAAGGTAGCTATTTCCAATGGTGCCAACAGCAGTAATTAAAATATCTCCGCAAGATGGAACTCCGTAGTTTTTCTTGAGCATTTCATAATGCTTATTACTTATGAACAAGGGGGCACTTATTGGCTCACCGTTTCGTTTTTGCGTTATTTCTTTGCCACGATAAAAAGGAATACCTTCGAAAACATAATCTTCGGCAAAAACACGTTTGCTTGAGGCAAGAGAGCATAAATTGCTCAAAAATACACTGTTTTCGTTACCAATAGTTTGATAAAGGTTACAGAGAACAGTGTCCAATGTAGCCGATAAATTATCATTTATCCTCCTTTTTAACGCTATTCTATCGGTTATCGCCTTATAGCTTGCAACAATTTCAAGTTGTTCCTCGATAGATGGAACAGGCAGCTGCATTTTTTCAAATTCTTCCCACGGCATACTTCCTCGAACTCCGCCAACAGCAATAAATGCTGCTTCTCGGTCAAATTCGGGGCGTTTGAACCACATATCCAAGTATTCGGGAAG
>CANQDS010000013.1 GCA_947593655.1 uncultured Lachnospiraceae bacterium
ATCAGAACCTTTTGAAAAAATAAATAATAGCAAAAAATAAGATAATGCTTGTAGAATTCGTTCTATGATGGTAAAATATTCCTTGGGAAATTGAGAACATAGCGGTGTACCACCCGACGCTGCGCCAACAGCGCCGGGCAAGGCATGGTAATACGACTACCACACGATACAGAATCTTCTGTGATACACACGAGATTATTATAATGGAATCAGCCGTTATTTACAACGGCGTTCGGATAATTTTGTGCCTGTATTTCAGATGTTATCTGCATACCTTCAGATAAAGCGGGGTGTTGGGTGTGGACGCATACTTACACCCCGTTCTTGATTTCTCATAGGGGATTTCGATTCGGCGGTTTTTACCGCCGGATTGGAAATCCTTCTGTGGGAAGCAGCGAATATTTATTTGAAAAGGAGGAGTTTACAATGAGAAAACGGACAGCACACGGAAAATGGAAAGCACGCCTGACGGCGGGATCACTCGCGCTGCTCTTAACGATCGGGGCAGTACCGGCCGTCCATACGATTGCGGCGGATGAGAAGGAAGCGGAAGCGAACGCAGGAAACGCGGTACAGACGGAGGAAACAGAACCGTCCGGAGCGAATGCGGAACAGGAGGCGGCGGAGCCGTCAGCAGCTTCTTACGATATTACGCCTCCGGTCATTGAGGGTGTGGAGTTTCAGGAAAGCGGGCAGACATTCAGCGAGAGCACGGAACTTCATTTCACGATCGACGCGTATGATGCAGACGGTGAGATTGCCGGTTGGGAGTTGGCGTTTGAAAGATACAATGAGGAAAATGATTGCTGGGAAACAGAAACAACTTATGTGACTGGAACGCTGGAACAGGAAAATGAAACATACTTGTGTCCTGTTTTTTGGAATAAAGCAGGAACATTCCGGCTTTCTGCTGTTCTGGCTTATGACAGCAGTAATAATCTGAGTGAAAATTATGCAGTAAAGGATGCTGTTTTTACGTTTGAACTTCAACAGGAAGTGAAAACGGCTTCAGTTACATTATCAGAAGAGAATTTTATTCTGGATGACCAGAATGCAGATGCGGAATTGGTAATTGAAGTGGATTTGGGATCAGAAATTGCAAAGTATGACTATGGGTATGGGAATCTTTTGTATGAGGTTCAATCTCCTTCGGAGGGTACAGTAGGATTTTCTATATCCTTAGAGTATGATCCGGAAACACGGAAGTGGACAGGAACAAAGATGCTGGATGGTAATTTTGCTGCCGGAGATTGGAAATTGAGCTCATTAGAGCTTTATGCGGATAATGAACACATCCCGGTCGAACTTCCGGAATCCAGCTTCCGGCTGGATAAGAAGTTTACCGATCAGCAGGCGCCGGTTCTTGAGGATATTACCATCATTCATTCCGGGAAAAGCTGCATCGGCGGTACGGTAGAATCCGGAACGGTGGATTTTACGGTCACAGTGTCGGATGAGGGCGGAAGCGGACTGAAGCAAACCGGTTCTTATCTGGTTATTTATTCTCCATTAAATGGTCAGATACGAGAGTCGGCGCATTGGATCAATCTGACGTATGATAAGGAAAAAAACTGTTTTTACGGGAGCATTGATGCAGAAGAACTTTATCCATGTGAGTGGTATGTCGGATATGTTGGTATTTGTGATAAGGCGGGAAATGACTTATATTCACAAGGCACTATAGGAAGGTTCGAGGACTGGGGCGATCTGCAAAAAGATTATTATTTCTATGTACAAAAAGGAGGAACGTGCACACAGAAAATTTATAAAGATGTCACAGTCAATCTTTATGCCACAGACGGCGAATTGTTGAAGACAGTTACAAAAGATGCAGCCAGAAGATCCACATTGAAGGATATTTTCGGAAAAGATTATCCGGTTATGGAAGAGGATCCAGAATTAGGGGCGTTTTTGGAATGGACAGGCATGGTGCCTGGATATAAGGAAAAAAACTATCAGGAAGATACTCCGTTATTGGAATTAGATGACGGTGCGGTTATGGAATTAACGGCCAACTATGAAAATATCATGATGGATGTAATGCTTACTTATATAGATGGGCAGAAAGAGGATCCTGCGGTTGCACAAAAAAGTATAACAGTAGTTGTACCGTATGGGACGACGTATGGGCAGCTTCTGGAGAAAATAAAGAAGGAAAACACGATACCGGATGCGGGCGGCTATCAATTTCAAGGATGGGAATATTATTATGAAACCGATCTGGATTCTGTGATCTCGCCGGATGCGATGGTATGGCTTTATGCCCAGTACCAGAAATATCCGATCGATGTTATGCTTTGGTATATTAATGATCAGGGAATCGTATCATTTACCCATGTAACGAAGGAATATCAGGATGGAATGAAAGTAAAAGACATTGTAAAAGACCTTAGTTCCTATGAACCGGAGGATGCTTCGAAGCAGTTTCCGATTACAGGGTGGAGTCTGGATAATTTTTATCCATTAGATATGCCGGAAGAAGAGGTAGGGTTATTTATTTCATCGCTGACTTTGAAAGCGCTTTATCAGGATCAGTCGGTAGTAGCCTTATGGTATTCCTGGGTTTCAGAAAATAATATTGAATACTGGATTCGGGAATATATAGCCTGCAGCAAAGAAGAGGAAAAATCCGAGGAAAAAATGCAGAAATATTTTCCGGAAGTATCTCATAACAAAGAGCTGGATTTTGATTCCTGGGATGCGCATTATTATAAAAATGAAGAAGGGACGATCGAGGAAATTGATCTGTATCCGGTTTATAAGAAACCTTACATTATATTGGAATATCAAGGAAACGGGGAAAGAGAAGGCACTATCTGCACATTTGTATATGCGGTAGAGCCGGGACAGACATTTACTCTGCCTGAAACAGAATCCGGTTGGCAGTGTTTCAGTTCCACTGACGGCAGCTTGGTATCGGTTGAAACCTATACGGTTCCGGCAGACGTAACAAGCGGATGGTTCGATATGATTTGGACAGACGATGGATACCTGGGTGATCTGGGAGAGGATACGCCGTCCGAAGAGACGAAACCGGGAGAGGATACGCCGTCCGGAGAGACGAAGCCGGGAGAGGATACGCCGTCCGGAGAGACGAAGCCGGGAGAGGATACGCCGTCCGGAGAGACGAAGCCGGGGCAGGATGCACCGTCCGGAGAGACGAAACCAGAAGAAAAACCGGCGGTTACGATGGAGAAAAGCAAAGTAGAAAATGTGCTGGCTGATATCCAGAACGCGGAAAAACAGGCCGGAGAAAGCGGAGAAACCGTCAAAGTTACCGTGGATATGGTAAATTCCGATAAAAGCACGGCTACTGTTGTTCCGGAGGAACTGCTTGCGGAAGTGAAGGGGAAAGACGTTGATCTGGTACTGGACATGGGCGCTTATACATGGACGATCAACGGCAAGGATATTAAAGCGAAGGATTTAAAGGACATCAATCTGGAAGTGGCGCTGGATACAAAAGCAATCCCTTCCAAACTGGTTTCCGATCTTGCGGGCGGACAGGAAACGCGCCAGCTTTCCCTGACCTATGAAGGGGATTTTGGCTTTTCAGCGAGTTTAACGCTTCCGCTTGGAAAAGAATATCAGGGCAGCTACGGTAATTTATATTATTATGACAGCACCGGAAAACTGGTATTCATGAATGCCGGAAAGATCGATGAAAACGGTAATGTCAGCCTTACGTTCTCGCACGCTTCGGATTATGTCATTGTGATCGGGGAGAAGGCGGAAACGGCTGCATCAACGTCGCCGGCAGCACCGGAGGAGTCGGCAAAGACAGGGGATATTTCCTGCACATTGCCGCTGATTGCGCTGTTCTTCGGATTCGGATTGGTTAAAGCGGCTTTTGCAAGAAGAAAATATTTTCGTTCTTAACAGGAGTATAACAGCGCTCCCATCAATGTAACATCAAATAAAAAACAACCAGCGGATCTTACAATCAAACCGTAAGATCCGTCGGCTTATGCAGAAAGCCTGCCACACCGAAGGCGTACCTTGTGTAGTGGCAGGCTTTCTGTATGCTTTTTCCAGGCTCTTATTTTTTCAGCTGATACACCGGGAGCGAAGGATCGCTGCCGCGCAGCTTCTGCATCCCGCGCTGGATCGAATCCTTCGATTCCTTCCAGTCGGCGTCTTTATTCTTGTAGTCGTATTTCTCAATGAACCATGCAACATCTTCATAGACGCGCTCCATGTTCTTCTCCATCAGCGGGAGCACCATATCGTAGAAATCCTTGCGCTCCTGACCGGTCAGCGCTTCGTCGGCGCCCTGGCAGAGCACCTTGAAATGGGTAAGGCAGAAGCCTTTGGTTTCCGAAACCTGTTTGCGGAAATCGGCGTCCTTTTTGTACATGGAAAAAAACGTTTTCATGTAGGCGTTGAACGTGTTCTGGACGCTGGTGCAGATGAAACAGGTGGACTCCCGGCGGTCGATCCAGTCCGCGATCGAATTGCTTCCGGCTTCCTTTTTGAAAAGGCCGCCTTTTTTCCCGGCGCTTTCCGGGCGGAAATTCTTAAATTCTTTTTTCATTTCCTCGATATTGCGGCGGAAGAGCGTCTTTAGGATCCAGGCGTTGCCGAGGGAATTGCCGTAGTCGAACATTTTCTTGAAATGAGCGCGGCAGAAGCCCTCGCGGTCGGTCATGTCGCGGATATCGGATTCCATGTAGGAAGCGCCGTGGCCGATCACGAAATCCATCATGTGTTCTTCGGTTTTCCGCTCAATGTAGCAGAACGGACATTCGCCCGCGTTTGCCATTGCGTCGGAAATCGGGATTGTGTGTAACTGTTCTTTCATTGGGATACCTCCGGAGTATAATTTTTATAAAAATCAATAAAGGTCTGCAAAGAATGAGACGGTCTGCTGTGCATACGGTAGGCAAAACCAACCCTGCGGCTGTAGATCGGGGCGCCGAGCGGGATCTCGACCAGCGTTCCGTTTTCCAGTTCGCTGCGGACGAAATTTTTGACGACGCAGGCGACGCCGACGCCGATCTTGGCAAAATCGATCAGCAGATCCATGTTGGAAATATCGATGGAATCGGCGATCGCGATATGGTTTTCCTGCAGATAACGGTCGATGTACTGACGCGTCATATTGTTTTTGTCCAGAAGGATCAGCGTGGAATTGGACAGGATCGCATCTTCCGGGATTCCCCGCTTTTTCAGGTTCGTAAGGTAATCGCTTGTCGCTACGAAAATATCCTCAATGCTGCCCAGATAGGAAAAATAAAGATTTTTCTGGTTCTCCGGCTGGACGATCAGGCCGATGTCAATCTTCTGTTCATCGAGAAGCTGCAGCACTTCCTTGGTCGGCTGACAGTGAATGGAGATCCGGATATGCGGATTGCGCCGGATAAATTCCTTCAAATAGGGGAGCAGCATATATTTACAGAGTATCGTACTTACGCCGATCTGTAAATGCCCCACGCCGAGTTCGATGGAGCGTTTCAGCTTGTCTTCCCCGGTCGAAAGCGTCTCAAACGCCTCCTTGACATGGCCGTAGAGCAGGCTGCCTTCTTCGGTCAGGACGACGCCGCGGGAGCTGCGGGAAAAAAGTTTGCAGTTTAAGCTCTCCTCCAGCTTCTGGATGGATTTGCTGATCGCAGGCTGGCTGATATAGAGCTCTTTGGCCGCGCGGGAGATATTTCCCGCATTTGCAACCGTATAAAAGATCCAATAGGACGACAGGTTCTGGTTCATGGGCTCCCTCCTGCTATCATTTTTTCGAATATCATGTTCATTATATCATAAAATAAAGTTATGGTAAATATGTACATTATGTATTTTCCTGATAGAATCGATTATGTTAGAATCGTTATCAGAAATCATTGTAAAAATGAGAAAAGATGAGGGAGGAAAACTGTATGGGAATGACAATGACTCAGAAGATACTTGCGGCGCACGCGGGATTGGAGTCAGTAAGCGCAGGACAGCTGATCGAAGCCGACCTGGATCTTGTGCTGGGGAATGATATTACTTCGCCGGTTGCGATCCACGAGATTGAGAAGATGAAAACGGACGGCGTTTTTCATAAGGATAAGATCGCTCTGGTTATGGATCATTTTGTGCCGAACAAGGATATTAAATCCGCGCAGCATTGCAAGTGCGTGCGGGAATTTGCATGTAAGCACGAGATCAGCAACTATTTTGATGTCGGGGAAATGGGGATCGAACATGCGCTTCTGCCGGAAAAAGGCTTAACCGTTGCCGGGGACGTGATCATCGGCGCGGATTCCCACACCTGTACATACGGCGCGCTGGGCGCATTTTCGACCGGAGTGGGCAGCACGGATATGGCGGCCGGAATGGCGACCGGCAAGGCATGGTTTAAAGTGCCGTCCGCGATCCGGTTCAACATCACCGGGAAACCGGCGAAGTGGATCAGCGGAAAAGATGTGATCCTGCATATCATCGGAATGATCGGCGTAGACGGCGCCCTGTATCAATCGATGGAATTTACCGGGGACGGGATCGCCTATCTGACGATGGACGACCGTTTCACGATCGCAAACATGGCGATCGAAGCAGGCGGAAAGAACGGGATCTTCCCGGTGGACGATCTGACGCGGGAGTATCTGAAAGAGCACTCCGCGCGCGCATTTGTGGAATATGAGGCGGACGAAGACGCCGTATACGACGCGGAATATACGATCGATCTTGGCGCGTTAAAGCCGACCGTTGCTTTCCCGCATCTGCCGGAAAATACGAAAACGATCGACGAAGTCGGGGAAATCCCGATCGATCAGGTGGTGATCGGCTCCTGCACGAACGGTCGGATGGACGATCTGCGCATCGCCGCTTCGATCCTTAAGGGCAAAAAGACGGCAAAAGGCGTCCGCGTGATCGTGATCCCGGCAACGCAGCAAATCTATCTGGATGCGATGGAAGAGGGGCTGCTGCGCACCTTTATCGAGGCGGGCGCGATCGTCAGCACACCGACCTGCGGCCCGTGCCTGGGCGGCTACATGGGCGTTCTGGCGGAAGGCGAGCGCTGCGTATCCACGACGAACCGCAATTTCGTAGGGCGCATGGGACATACCGAATCGGAAATCTATCTGGCGAGCCCGGCCGTTGCGGCCGCAAGCGCGATCACCGGCCGGCTTTCCGGACCGGATGAAGTAATGTAGGATTGGAGGAGAGAAAATGAAAGCAGCACATGGTCTTGTTTTTAAATATGGGGATAATGTTGATACGGATGTGATCATTCCGGCAAGATATCTGAATTCTTCCGATCCCAAAGAGCTGGCGGCTCACTGTATGGAAGATATTGACCGGGATTTTGTAAAAAACGTCCATGAGGGCGATATCATCGTGGCTGATAAGAATTTCGGGTGCGGCTCATCGAGGGAGCACGCGCCGCTTGCGATCAAGGCGGCCGGGGTAAGCTGCGTCATAGCAGAAACGTTTGCGCGTATTTTTTTCCGTAACGCGATCAATATTGGGCTTCCGATCATCGAATGTCCGCAGGCGGCCGCAGCGATCGCCGCGAGCGATCGGGTAACGGTGGACTTTGAGTCCGGCGTGATCACGGATGAAACGACCGGGCAGAGCTTCCAGGGGCAGGCGTTCCCGCCGTTCATGCAGAAGATCATCGACTGCGGCGGGCTGGTCAATTACATCAACAGCGAAGCGTTTTCAGGTAATTGAGAAATTTCGGGGCGATCTTTAACCGGGTGTAAATATCGGCATACTCTTTGGCGGAGAGTGTGTCGATATAATTCTCCGGGTAATTTCTGGAAATCCCGGCTTTTTTCGCAAGATCCACCGCTTTATTGTAGGCGACGGCCGCTTTTTCCGCCGAGGAATAGGTGCCGATCGTATAATTTCCGTTGATGTGGAGCTTGACGCGGTAACGCGTCTGCCCGTTTTTCCGGAAAGCCGTCACGCCGTAAAACGGGTTGATCACAATGATATTGGAATAGCGCAGATCGCTTGGATCGCCATTGGCAAATTCATAGTCCCGGTGGCAGACCGCATGGCTTTTCAGCCCGTAGCGGCCGAGCAGCGTGACCTGCATCCCGTAATCATTGATGAAAAGATGCCCCTGACGGCGCAGGATCTTGTGGCGCGTGTAGTAAAACAGGTCGTCGATATCGAATTTCAGTTCTTCCGCCGGAGAAAGATAATAACTGAAATAATTTTTCCGCAGATAGATCGGATTGGCGATATAGAGCCGGTTGTCGCGGAAATTTAACAAAGAGATGCATTTCTCAAACGGCAGGCGGGAAAATTTCTGCAGCCGAACGGGATCGTTTTCCGTGGAAAACAGCGACAGAAGCTCCTCGAGGGAATCGTTTCCCGAAAGCAGGGCGTCAGCCTCCAGATAGGCGCGGTGGGCGTCTTCTTCAGCCGGAAAGCTCCCGAGGCTGATATGCTTGCTTCGATAGGTAATGCTGGAGCGGTAGCTGGCGGTACCGTCTTTTCTTGCGGTCTGATAAACTCCCGGAAGCATGGTTCCTCCTTTGTAAAAATGTGTGCGTGCTATTATGACTATCGTCATGATAGCATGTCCTTTGGACATGCTCCCGCCGGGGGATGCACACACGCGCAGATCGGCGCTGATATAATGACTACCGTCATTATATCATATTTCCTTCGGAGCCGCATAGCGTTTTTTGCGGGGCGCGCAGTAACCGTTCAGCCTGGAACTTTGCAGTCCGTAAGAACGTGTAAATTTTGCCGGATTCCGTAACTGTGAAGCCGGAAGGCTGAACTGTTACGGTCGCGCGGCTACGGCCGCGCAGAAGGTTGACATGGAAAAAAAACTTTTCTATAATGAAAACGAAGAAATAGAAAGAATGATGAGGTCAGAACAATGGGCGTAATGTATTCAAGTACCAGAAATCAAAAGGAGAAGCTGACGGCTTCTCAGGCAATTTTAAAGGGGCTGGCGGACGACGGCGGCTTGTTTGTGCCGGATTCGATCCCGGCGCTGGATGTTTCCATCGATGCGCTTGCAAAGATGTCGTATCAGGAGACGGCTTATGAGGTCATGAAGCTGTTTCTCTCTGATTTTACGGAGGCGGAATTAAAGGACTGCATCCGCCGTGCCTATGACAGCAAGTTTGATACGGAAGAGATCGCGCCGCTGGTACAGGCGGACGGAGCCTATTATCTGGAATTATTCCACGGCGCTACGATCGCGTTTAAGGATATGGCGCTTTCCATTCTGCCTCATCTTCTGACGACGGCGGCGAAGAAAAACCAGGTAGAGAATGACATCGTTATCCTCACTGCGACTTCCGGCGATACGGGAAAAGCGGCGCTTGCCGGTTTCGCTGGGGTAGAAGGCACGAAGATCATCGTTTTTTATCCGAAGAACGGCGTCAGCCCGATTCAGGAGAAGCAGATGGTTACGCAGAAGGGCAGCAATACGTTTGTGGTCGGCATTAATGGGAATTTTGACGAAGCGCAGACCGGGGTTAAGCAGATGTTTTCCGATAAGGAGCTGGCGAAAGAGCTGGCACAGGCGGGCTATCAGTTTTCTTCCGCCAATTCCATCAACATCGGCAGACTGGTTCCGCAGATCGTCTATTATGTCTATGCTTATGCGAAACTGTATGAAAACGGCGCAATCGGCAGGGATGAGAAGATCAATGTCGTTGTTCCGACCGGGAATTTCGGAAATATTCTGGCCGCATTTTATGCAAAAAACATGGGACTTCCGATCGGGAAGCTGATCTGCGCCTCCAACGAGAACAAGGTTTTATTTGATTTCTTCCGGACAGGCGCGTATGACAGAAACCGTGCGTTTATCCTGACCAGTTCCCCGTCGATGGATATTCTGATCTCCTCCAATCTGGAGCGGCTGATCTACTGGATTTCCGGAAATGACGCGGAAAAGAACGCACAGCTGATGAAAGCGCTTTCCGAAACCGGAAAATACGAGATCACCGGAGAGATGCGGGCGCAGCTGGACGGTTTTTACGGAAATTATGCCGATGAGGCGGAAACGGCACAGGAGATCGCAAGGCTTTATGCGGACACGGGATATGTGATCGATACGCATACGGCCGTGGCTTCCGGCGTTTACCGGAAGTACCGGAAGGAAACCGGCGACGAAGAGACGAAAACGGTGATTGCTTCCACCGCAAGCCCATTTAAATTTACGCGAAGCGTGTTAAACGCGATCGATCCGAAGTACGATTCCATGACTGATTTTGAACTGGCGGACGAACTGAGCCGGATCGGAAATGTCGCGGTGCCGCGGGCTATCGAAGAGATCCGGAATGCCCCAGTGGTTCACGATACGGTCTGCGAAGCGGGGGAGATGCAGGCCACGGTGAAACGGTTTCTTGGAATATAAATGTTTTTTACATATTTCTGAATAAAACTGTTTTTCCGAAAAAATTGTCAGATTTTTCCAGGATAAGTATTCAGAATAGTCTTAAACTTTCCGATATAAAAATATGAAAGTGTAGTTAGGCTGGTTTTTACTGGTTATGGGGGGAATGCAGAATGGTTGTTTCACACAATATCAGCGCGATGAACGCGCAGAGACAGCTGGGCGGAACGGAAATGAAAAAGGGAAAAGACGCGGAGAAGCTCTCATCCGGCTATAAAGTTAATGGGGGGGAGACGACGCTGCAGGGTTAGCAATCTCTGAGAAGATGCGCAAACAGGTCAAGGGCCTGAACCGGGCTTCCACGAATGCACAGGACGGGATTTCTATGGTTCAGATCGCGGACGGCGCTATGGCTGAGGTCAACGATATGTTAAACCGGTGCGTGGAACTGGCGGTACATGCTGCGAACGGAACGCTGTCTTCTTCGGACAGGCTGGCGATCCAGAATGAGGTCGACCAGATCAAGACGGAGATCGACGGGATCAGCGAGCGGACGAAATTCAATGAGATCAAGGTTTTGAAATCAGATGCGTCATCGTTTGAAGTTTATAAGGCAGGCGATGATGTCGTGTATCATGGCGGACTGCCGAAGTGCGTTACAGTGCAGGAAATCGATAACGGAACTAATTATATGTCAAGCACCTGGAAAACGACGGAAACGGTATTGTTGAATTATACGGATACTTCCGGAGTAGCAAAGACGACGGACTGGTCTGCTAAAGTTACTCATGCGGCAGCTTTTGTAGATTTCAGCAGATTTACGGGAACTCAGGATCAGATAGCGGATTTGATCGGAAAAGGCTTCTACTTTACTTGCTGTACCTGTGATAATCATTACAGCATCGAGTTTGCGGATTCCGATACAAACACAATGGAACGAAGCGGCAGTCATTATATTTATAAAGTCGGCGTGCGCGGAGCAAAGACGGCGGAGGATTTGATCAACCGGATTCTGGATGCGACCAAAAATTCCTCAAACAAACCGGGAAATCCTCAGAATCATTATACGAAGCTGATGCAGGATCCCGATAATCCAAGTACATTGGTTATTTACGATGACCGGAGACTTAGGAATACAGACTTTACAGATTGGCAGAGCTCGCTCCCGTCTGACGCTGATCCTTCGTCGGCGCAAGTAAGAGCACAAAACTTAACCAATGCAAACTCCGTGGTAGGACCGGATCCGTGGTCAAGGCGGGGAATTATCGGACCGGGCGTTGCGCGGGCGAATCAGGTCTATGACCATACCGAATACGCAAATTTCCGCGATCAGGTTGCTTTGCAGATCGGAGCGGACACGGGAAATCAAATGATAATTAAACTTCCGGCTATTTCCGCAAAGATTTTGGGGATTGCAGATGTCAGCCTTATGACAGAAGATAAGGCGACGAATGCCATTGAAATTTTTAAAGACGCGGGAACCTATGTGAGCGCGGAACGCAGCCGCATGGGCGCGTATCAGAACGGCCTGGAACACACGATCAAGAATCTGGATAATACTGTCGAAAATACGACGGCTGCGGAGTCGCGCATCCGGGATACGGATATGGCGGAGATGATCATGAAGTATTTAAAAGACAGTATTCTGTCGCAGTCCGGAGAGGCTATGCTGGCACAGGCCAATAGCAGTACGGAGAGCGTGCTTACTTTCCTGCGGTAGGCAAATAAATTTCCCTCAGGCCTCTGCGGAAACGCATGCACACTTGAGGACGTTTTGTTAAAAAGAGAATTGACTAGGGAACAGAAAAAACTGCCGCTTCACGAATTTTCATTCAATGAAGCGGCAGCCTCTTTTTGATAAAAACGTCTATTCACACGTTTTCACGACTTCATATAAAAAGTGTACGATTCCGAAAGAATAGAGCATCGGGAAATGGTAAGTCCTGTGTTCAAATTCCACGATCGGATCGTCAATGGCTTCCGGGGCGGAAATCTTAAGCTCGAGGGAAGAATCGTTGGAAACATTCACAATGAAAAGGCCGTTGTGAAGATTCAGGAAATCTTCCATGGAAGCGCGTACATATTCATCATATTCGGTAAAGGTATCGCCGACATAACGCGAAGCAAATGCGATCGCCGTCTCTTCGTCCATATTGATATAAGATGCGATCTCGTACTCGCCGATCACGCGCTGGCGGATACAGCACTCCACCGGAAACGCATCGCATTCCTCGGAGGTAAGAGGAGTAAAGTCCTCGCCCACGAAACGGATGAAATTGTTGAACAAAAGCTCCAGATACATGTGGCCGTAGTGGGAGAGCGGCGTCTCGGACATAATAAAGAAGTTATCCAGCAGCTTCATGATATTATCATGGCTGTCCTGCGTCATATCCAGATCGATCAGCTCATTCTGGGAACGATAATCCGCGATGATGTTTTCCAGATCAGAATTGGTAAGGATCCCCTCATCCACAAGAACCTGTCCCAGAAGCAGGAAATCCGGGCTCTGCGAGCGCAAAAGCTCCAGCACCTGATCATTGGTCAGGTAGCCCATATCGATGGCCAGCTCCCCGAACTTCTTATCTTCATGAGTCTGCTGGATGATCGTCTGGTCAACCTCGGATGCGGTCATATAGCCTGCGTGGATCGCAAGCGTGCCGAGCCTCATATGTTCATTCGACTGTTTCTGCATGGCAGAAAACAACTGCTCATTGGTAACATAACCTTTTGAGAGCAGATAATTCCCGAAAAATTGCGTATACATAGTTTATCTCCTCTCTAGAAATGCCGTTACAACCTTGATTACCTGATCTTTGTCAATTGGTTTCTGGATGAAATCCTTAGCGCCCGCCTCCAATGCACATTTCAGCTGGGACTGTGTGCCGACAGAAGATGCGATGATGATCTCTGCCTTCGGATCGTATGCCATGATCTCCTGAATTGCGATATTGCCGTCCTTCTCCGGCATAACGATGTCAAGAAATACAAGATCTGGTTTCTCTTCTTTATATTTATCAATTGCCGCCTGTCCATTGGAAGCCTCCACAAAAGTTGGCGTTCCCAGTGATGAAATGATGTCCTTCAGCTGTTTTCTAGCCAAAATGGAATCGTCACTGATTAAAATTTTTGCCTCGTCGATCTTCATTATGGTAACTCCTTCATTTAATAGATAATTTTATCTTACACTAAATCAGAATTGAAATCAATCTTTTGTTTTGAAAAAATGCCATTTTTATTATGAAAGATGATTTTTCTTGCCAAAAGACGGTATAAGGGTATACAATAGTACAATTAAGCGGGCACACCCTGCATCGGGCGGATCCGCTCTGCACCGAAAACGGGAAAAACTAGTAGGAGGGATCCGGGAAAATGATACTGTTTATGGATATCGCGATCGCGCTTCTGGGGATTTACATGGATGTTACGGCCGTCTGGATGATGGCGTCGAAGAAGGTCAGCCGCATGGTGCTGGCGGAGGAAGAGTGGAAAAAATGCAGGGATCCGGAAGGATTTTCCGCGTATTTTGCCCCGCGGATGCTCATTTTTTCCCTTGTCATCACGGCGGTCGGGGGCGTGCGGATCCTCTGCGATACCGTGCTTTCGATCGGGAATTGGAGCCTACTGGTGCTGGCGGTGTTTCTGGCGGCGTTTTTTCTCTTTGTCGAGCAGCTGCGCAGGGCGAAGGAGAAGTTCTGCTGACGGTAACAGTTCAGCCTTCCGGCTTCACAGTTACGGACGATACTTTTTTGCAAAAAAGATTGACAAAAACGCTACTTAGTGTATGATTATGGAGTATATGTTTTTGGTATAAGCAACAATAATTATAGAAGGAGGTTTTTTTATGGCAACAAAGGCATATTATCCGCTCAATGAGATCGGAGCGGGAAAAGTCGGTTTTTCCAAGACGCGCTCGATCATTGAAGCGCCGTTTTACGGAAACAATGTTGTGAAAGTCAATACGTTGAAGGAGGCATACGAACTGGCGAAGAATTCGCCGGGCACGATCGTAACCGATATGCCGATCAAAGACGGAGAGACATTTGGATTAGAGAAAGATGCAAAGGTTCTGCTGTTCAACGACGGCGCAGTTACCGGACGTTATGCGGCGGCGCGCCGGATCAAGGGCGAGCCGGGCGTAGATTCCGCGAAGCTGGATAAGGTGATCATGGATGCGGTTTACGAGACGCGCTGGAAGACCATGTACCATGCGGAGTGCTTTATCGGCCTGGATCCGGAATTTATGGTAAAAGCGCATCTTTTGATTCCGGAAGGCGAGGAGAATATCCTTTACAACTGGATGCTGAACTTCCAGTATATGTCCGATGAATATGTGAAGATGTATAAGAATTCCAAGATGATCGGCGACGGAAACGAGCCGGATATCTACATCTTTTCCGATCCTCAGTGGGCTCCGCACGATGCGCCGGACGTTGATTACAGCTGCTTAAGCGATCCGCTGACGCTCTGCTATTTTGACACCGACCAGAACTGCGCGGCGATCCTCGGAATGAGATATTTCGGAGAGCATAAGAAGGGAACGCTGACTATGGCGTGGGCGCTGGCGAACAGAAACGGCTATGCAGCCTGCCACGGCGGACAGAAGGAATATACGCTGGACGACGGCTCCAAGTTCGTAGCTTCCGTTTACGGACTGTCCGGATCCGGCAAGTCCACCCTGACTCATGCAAAGCACGGCGGCAAATATCCTTCCATCAAGGTGCTTCATGATGATGCGTTCATCATCAATACCGATACCTGCGCATCCATCGCTTTAGAGCCGACTTATTTTGACAAGACGGCGGATTATCCGACCGGCTGCCCGGACAATGAATATCTGCTGACCGCCCAGAACTGTTCCGCAACGATGGACAGCGAAGGCAAGATCCAGCTGGTAACGGAAGATATCCGCAATGGAAACGGCCGTGCGATCAAGTCCAAACTGTGGTCGCCGAACCGCGTAGACAAGATCGAGGCTCCGGTCAATGCGATCTTCTGGATCATGAAGGATCCGACCATTCCGCCGGTTGTGAAGTTGAAAGGCGCGGCGCTTGCTTCCGTCATGGGCGCAACGCTTGCAACCAAGACTTCTACCGCAGAGCGCGTAGCGGCTGGAACCGACTTAAACGCACTCCGCATCGTGCCGTATGCGAATCCGTTCCGTACCTATCCGCTGGCAAACGACTACAAGAAGTTTAAGAAGCTGGTAGAGGAAAAGAATGTAGACTGCTACATCGTAAACACCGGCGACTTTATGGGAACGAAGTGCCAGAAGGAAGATACGCTCGGAATCCTCGAGACGATTGTCGAAGGCAAGGCGAAGTTCGAGAAGTGGGGACCGTTTGAGGATATCGAGATCATGACAGACTGGTCCGGAAAGACCGCGGATTTCACGCCGGACTTAAACAACAAGGAATATGTGGCAGCGTTAAAGAGTGCAATGGAGAACCGTATGAATGCGGTGGAAGGCTTTGCAGAGAAGAAGGAAGGCTATGATAAGCTTCCGGATGAAGCGCTGGACGCGATCAAGAAGTTAGTAGACGAGATTTCGTCGCTTTAATCAAATGGAAAGCAGACACCGGTTTTGCCGGCGGTCTGCTTTTCGATTTAACCTGAGTGGTGAAACATATAGAAACGGCAGTTGCCAATGCGCTGGATGCGAAAAAAGCATGGCTGGAAGCGGCACTCGAGACAGAAATTTAGAAAATAATTGAAAAAATTTACAAAAAGGACTTGCTTTTTTATAAATCTCATGGTATAGTAATAAACGGTTCGTTGGTCAAGCGGTCAAGACGCCGCCCTCTCACGGCGGAAACACGGGTTCGATTCCCGTACGAACTGCTGACTGTTTATTATATAACAGCCCAACCCGAAAGTCGTTTTCCTAAGTCAGGAAAGCGATTTTTTTATCCGAAAAACAGGAGTATATATTTTTATTTTGGAATCAATTGTTAACATGAAAGTTTTGTGAAAGGAGAAAGGATATGCCTCATATTTTACCAGTATCAGATTTGCGAAACTATAATGAAGTGTTAAAGAAATGTCAAGTCGGAGAGCCGGTATTTTTGACACAGAACGGCCGGGGGAAATTTGTTGTTCTTGATATTGAAGATTATGAGAAAGACAGGGCTGAAAAAAAGCTTCTACAAAAGCTTCAGGAGGCGGAAGAAGCGGTACAGGAAGGGGAAGGCTGGCTTAGTTTCGATGAACTGAAAGCGGCTATGGGAAAAAGCATATGATGAAACTTCGGATTAATCCTCTCGTTGCTTCGGACTTAAAAGAAATACGGGACTATATTGCAGAAGACAATGCAGATTATGCAGCTGGAGTCATCGAGGAAATCTATGAAAAATTTAAGAATCTGCAATTATTTCCTAATATGGGAACTGACCTTTCAAAACGTGTGAGTTTTTATACAGATTATAAATATGTTGTTTGGAAGGAATATGTAATTATTTATAAGATCGGAAAAGAATTTGTAGAAATATATAGAGTATTAAATCATTATCAAGACATTACCGGAATTTTTGAATAAATAATCCATACGAATAGAACAAAACTGGGAAAAAAGTTCTTGCATTTTCCCGTTAAGAGTGCTATCCTTTAGAAGATAACATAGAGACTAAGGTTGAGAGAGGGCAAAGGTCCTCTCTCAATTCATGTTATCCGGGGAAGGAGAAAGCAATCCGCTGGATAACGTTCCGCAGAAATGCGGGAAGCCTGCATGAGAAAAGAGGTGTGTGGCATGTCAAAGGCAGGGGAATATGAGGCAAAGACCGAAGCACTGATCCTGCCGGTCTTAGAACAGATGAATTTTGAACTTGTGGATGTCGAATATGTCAAAGAAGGCGGTACGTGGTATCTCCGGGCGTATATTGACAAAGAAGGCGGCATTACCATCGACGATTGTGAAGTGGTTGCCAGAGAAATGAACGTCCTGCTGGATCAGGAGGACTTCATTCCGGACTCGTATATGTTTGAAGTAAGCTCTCCGGGGCTCGGACGCCCGCTGAAAAAAGAGAAGGACTACATCCGCAATCTGGGAAACGAGGTAGAGATCCGTACCTACCGGGCGATCCAGCGGACAAAGGAATTTTACGGGACGCTGAAAGCCTATGACAAGGATACGGTTACGATTCAGACAGGGGACGAAGAGGAACTGGTCTTTCAGAGAGCGGATATCGCACTGATCCGCCAGGCAGTTGATTTCTAATTACGCGCAAATAACAAAAGTAGGAGGAAAAAAACATGAACAGTGAGTTGTTAGAAGCGTTAAATATACTGGAACAGGAGAAGAACATCAGCAAAGAAACGCTGTTGGAAGCAATTGAAAATTCCCTGATCACCGCATGTAAGAACCATTTCGGCAAATCAGACAACATCAAAGTGGTGATCGATCCGGATACCTGTGAATTTCATTGCTATCAGGAAAAGACCGTAGTCGAAGAAGTACAGGATCCGGTCGAGGAGATTTCGCTTCCGAACGCGCAGATGATCGACGGCAAATACGAACTGGGCGACATCGTTCAGATCGAAGTGGAATCCAAAGGCTTCGGGCGCATCGCCACCCAGAATGCCAAGAACGTCATTCTGCAGAAGATCCGCGAAGAAGAGCGGAAAGTGATCTATGACGAGTACAACAGCAAGGAAAAAGATGTCGTAACGGGCGTTGTACAGCGTTACGTCGGAAGGAATGTCAGCATCAATCTGGGAAAAGCGGATGCGCTTTTAACGGAAAACGAGCAGATCCGCGGAGAAGTGTTCAAACCGACCGAACGGATCAAGGTATATATATTAGAAGTAAAAGCTACGTCCAAAGGGCCGAAGATTTTGGTATCCAGAACCCATCCGGAACTGGTAAAGCGGTTGTTTGAATCGGAAGTAACGGAAGTCCGGGAAGGCATCGTAGAGATCAAATCCATTTCCCGCGAAGCAGGAAGCCGTACCAAGATCGCCGTCTGGTCCAATGATCCGGACGTAGATCCGGTGGGCGCATGTGTCGGCATGAACGGCGCGCGCGTCAACGCCATTGTCAACGAGTTGCGCGGAGAAAAGATCGATATCATTACATGGGATGAAAACCCTGCGATCCTGATCCAGAATTCCTTAAGCCCGGCAAAAGTTATTTCCGTTATTGCGGACGCCGATGAAAAGACGGCGAAAGTCGTAGTCCCGGATTACCAGTTGTCGCTTGCAATCGGAAAAGAAGGGCAGAATGCAAGGCTTGCCGCCCGTCTGACCGGATTCAAGATCGATATTAAGAGCGAAACGCAGGCGCGCGAAGCCGGAGACTTCCTGGATTATGAAAATGATTACGAAGATGAGTACTACGATGACGAATATTCCGACGAGGAATATTATGAAGATGGCGAGTACGCTGACGGCGAATATGAAGAGAACGGCGAATACGCCGACGGAGAATATGAAGAGAACGGCGAATATGCTGACAGCGAGAACTACGAAGAAGACCGTGAATACGCTGACGGAGAGGGCTACGAAGAAGATCGCGAATACGCTGATGGAGAGGGCTACGAAGAAGATCGCGAATACGCTGACGGAGAGGCCTACGAAGAAGACCGCGAATATGATGCCGACGGAGAATATGAAGAAAACGGCGAATATGCTGACGGAGAGGGCTGCGAAGAGGAGCGCGAATACGACGGCGACGGAGCATACGAAGAGAATAGTGAGTATGCCGACGAGGACAGCGGGTACGACGCCGACGGTGATTATGAAGAAAGTGACGATGATCGGGAATAGGACGGAGATCAGCTATGGCGAATAAAAAAGTTCCGGTAAGACAGTGCGTAGGCTGCCGCGAGATGAAAAGCAAAAAGGAATTGATCCGTGTCATCCGGACGCCGGAAGAAGAAGTGCTTTTGGACGCGGCGGGCAGGAAGAACGGAAGAGGCGCGTATCTCTGTCCGGATCCGGAGTGTCTGAGGAAGGCCATCCGTTCCAAAGGACTGGAACGTTCCTTAAAGATCGCCATTCCGCAGGAAATTTATGAAAAACTGGAAAAGGAGATGGAAGCTCTTGCAAAATAAGGTACTTTCCATGATCGGGATTGCCGCGAAAGCAGGAAAAGTGGTCAGCGGCGAATTTTCCGTGGAAAAAGCGATACAGACCGGGAATGCCTTTGTTGTGATCCTTTCCGAGGAAGCTTCGGCCAATACGGTAAAGAAGTTTACCAACAAGACCGATTATTACGGAGTGGCCTGTTATCAATTTGGAACGAAAGAAGAACTTGGCAGATATACCGGAAAAGATTTTCGGGCATCCCTGGCAGTTACGGACGAAAATCTGGCAAAGGCAATTGAGGAAAAACTGCTTATGTATAAAACTGAATAATGGAGGAAACAAAATATATGGCAAAAATGAGAGTTCATGAACTTGCAAAAGAATTGGAGATAAAATCACAGGACGTAATCAATTTACTCAGCACAACTGAATACGCGGTAAAGAGCGCCTCCAGCGGGCTGGAAGAAGCCGCGCAGGCAATTGTGCGCAGTAAATACCAGAAATCTGCCGGTGCGCAGGCGTCCGCCGTTTCAAAAGCCGCGGCCGCTCCGGAGAAAGCGTCCCACGCAGCAGAGAAATCGGCAGCGGAACATGCATCGTCAGAAAGAGCGTCCCGCGCAGCAGAGAAGATCGCAGCGGAACACTCTCCGGCGGAGAAAGCAACCCGCGCGGCGGAACAGCCGTCCGCGGAAAGAGCGGCTCACGCACCGGAGAAGGTGGCAGCGGAACACACTCCGTCAGAGAGAGCAACCCGCGCAGCAGAGAAGCCAGTAGCGGAACATGCTCCGTCAGAGAGGCCGTCCGCGGAAAGAGCGGCTCATGCACCGGAGAAGGTGGCAGCGGAACATGTTCCGTCAGAGAGAGCAACCCGCGCAGCAGAGAAGCCTGCAGCGGAACATGCATCGTCAGAAAGACCGGCTCACGCACCGGAGAGACCGTCCGCAGAAAGAGCGGCCCACGCACCGGCAAAGACTGGAGCTGGAACCGGAACAGGAGCTTCCGCGGAACGCAGACCGGCCGCACAGGCCCGTCCGCAGCATCCGGGAACCGCACCGTCCGCCGCAGCGGCAAAAGAGAAAAGACCGGACCGCCCGAAGAAGAAATCCAGCATTTCGGCGGTATTTAACGCACAGTACAGCAAACAGCAGCAGAGACGTCCGGGGCAGGGCAGCGGAGCCCAGCAGAAAAACGGCGCCAATTCCAGAAACGGAGAGAGAACGCCGAAAAAGAACGGAATGACAGTCTCCCGTCCGGAAAACCACATCATCCGTCCGCGCCCGATCGGGGAACGTGCAATGCGTCCAATCAGCGAAAGAACGGCAAACAACCACGACGAGGAGAGGGAGAGCCGGCCATTACGCGCACAGCAGGCAGATCGTGTGCAGACAGAAGGAGCAGGAAATGAACGTGGACAGCGTTCAACATCCGAACGCTCCGGCGGAGAACGCACGATGCGCCCGCAGAACGACCGTCCAAACGGCGAACGCGGCGGGCAGCGTCCGCACGGCGAGCGTTCCGGCCGTCCGCAGAAACCGCAGGGCGATCGTCCGAACGGTAATCAGCGCGGCGGAAACGGGAATAATAACAACGGCGGAAGAAATAAATCGCGTTTCGACCGCGAGATCGATAAATTTAATAAGGAAGCGGCAGCTCCTTCCGACGAGGTAAGGGGCAAGGAAAGCCGCGAGCGCGGCGGTGCGGACCGCAAGAATAATAACCGCCGCAAGGATCATGATAAGCTCGGCAGCAAGCGTCAGGAGAATTACATCAATCTGGAGAAGCACGGCGGCAAGAAGAAACCGCAGCCGCAGCAGCCGAAAGCGGCGGAAGAAGATGTGATCAAGACCATCACCCTGCCGGAGAAGCTGACGATCCGCGAACTGGCGGAGCACATGAAACTCCAGCCGTCCATCATCGTAAAGAAACTGTTCTTAAAAGGACAGATGGTTACGGTCAATCAGGAAGTGGATTTTGCAACGGCGGAAGAAATCGCGCTGGAATTTAATTATATCTGCGAACAGGAAGAAAAGATCGACGTCATCGCGGAACTTCTGAAAGAAGAAGAAGAGGATGAAAAAGATATGGTCGGCCGTCCGCCGGTTGTCTGCGTCATGGGACACGTTGACCACGGAAAAACCTCTCTTCTGGATGCGATCCGTTCCACGCGCGTAACCGACCGGGAAGCCGGAGGGATCACGCAGCATATCGGAGCGTCCGTGGTTTCGATCAACAACCAGAACATCACGTTTCTGGATACGCCGGGACACGAAGCGTTTACCGCGATGCGGATGCGCGGAGCCAATTCCACGGATATTGCGATCCTTGTCGTAGCAGCGGACGACGGCGTCATGCCGCAGACCGTAGAAGCGATCAACCACGCGAAAGCCGCCGGAGTCGAGATCATCGTTGCGGTCAACAAGATCGATAAGCCGAGCGCGAACGTGGAAAAAGTAAAGCAGGAGCTTTCCGAATACGAGCTGATCCCGGAAGACTGGGGCGGCAGCACGATCTTCTGTCCGGTCAGCGCCCATACGAAAGAAGGGATCGACAATCTTTTAGAGATGATTCTTCTGACGGCGGAAGTTCTGGAGTTGAAAGCCAACCCGAAGCGGAACGCAAGAGGGCTTGTCATCGAAGCGCAGCTTGACAAAGGGCGCGGCGCGGTAGCGACCGTGCTGGTGCAGAAAGGAACGCTGCACGTCGGGGATCCGATCGCGTGCGGAAGCAGCTACGGAAAAGTGCGCGCCATGATCGACGATAAGGGACGCCGCGTGAAAGAAGCGATCCCGTCCACCCCGGTGGAGATCCTCGGATTAAACAGCGTACCGTCCGCGGGCGAAACGTTTGTATGCACCAATTCCGAAAAAGAAGCAAAATCCTTTGCGGATACCTATATTTCGGAAGAAAAGAATAAGCTGATCGAAGATACGAAGGCAAAGATGTCACTGGACGATCTGTTTTCACAGATCCAGTCCGGAAACATGAAAGAACTGGATATCATTGTCAAAGCCGATGTGCAGGGTTCCGTGGAAGCGGTACGCCAGAGCCTTGTAAAGCTTTCCAACGACGAAGTGGTAGTCAAAGTCATTCATGGAGGCGTCGGCGCGATCAACGAATCCGACGTGATCCTGGCGTCCGCATCGAATGCCATCATCATTGGATTTAACGTCCGTCCGGATCCGATCGCGAAAGTCACGGCGGAGCGCGAAGGCGTGGACGTCCGCCTGTACAAAGTCATCTACAACGCGATTGAGGATGTGGAAGCCGCGATGAAGGGAATGCTCGATCCGGTATTCGAAGAGAAGGTGCTCGGCCACGCCGAGATCCGCCAGATCTTTAAGGCTTCCGGAATCGGAAATATCGCAGGCTCCTATGTGTTGGACGGAATCATGGAGCGCGGCTGCAAAGTGCGCATTTCCCGCGAAGGAAACCAGATCTTCGAAGGCGCGCTGGCATCCTTAAAGCGTTTCAAGGACGACGTCAAGGAAGTAAAGACCGGCTACGAATGCGGTCTTGTCTTCGAAGGCTTTAATGATATTCAGGAGCTTGATATCGTAGAAGCGTATAAAATGGTAGAAGTTCCGAGATAATACACCGGAAGGGGCGAACCCCGGACGGGAACACTCGGAAATCGTATGATATGGAAATCATATTATAACATATTATAATAGGAAGCAAAAAGTCATGAGAAAGAACAGTATCAAGAATATCCGCATCAACGAAGAAGTCATGCGGGAACTATCCAACATCATCCGCGGGGAGATCAAGGACCCGCGGATCAACCCGATGACCAGCGTAGTCGCGGTGGAAGTCGCGCCGGATCTTAAGACGGCGAAAGCGTATATCAGCGTACTTGGCGATGAAGAGTCGTTAAAGGATACGATCAAAGGATTAAAGTCGGCGGAAGGCTTTATCCGCACCCGGCTTGCAAAATCCGTCAACCTCCGCAATACGCCGGAGATCCGTTTTATCCCGGATCAGTCCATCGAATACGGAGTGCGGATGTCGAAGATGATCGACGAGGTCATCGAAAAACAGAAAGAGTGAGCAGATGATGAGATTAGATTCGATCGTGGAAGGGAAAAAGCAGATCGGGATCGCGGGGCATGTCCGTCCGGACGGGGACTGCGTCGGTTCCACGCTTGCCGTGTATAATTATTTGCGAACATATTATCCACAAGCGGATGTGCGCCTGTATTTAGAGCCGATCCCGAATATCTTCCGGTTTCTCCACAATGCGGACGAGATCCGGAATACCTATATGGACAGTGTTCATTTTGACCTTTTTATCGCATTGGACTGCGGAGATACCGGAAGGATGGGAGAAGCGGCGAAATTTTTTGAAGAAGCCGACCATACCTTGTGCATCGACCACCATATCAGCAATCAGGCGTTCGCGGAGTTCAACTACATCGATCCGGACGCCAGTTCGACCTGCGAGCTGGTCTTTGAACTGATCGATGAGGACCGGATCACGAAGGAGATCGCGGAGTGCATCTATACGGGCATGGTTCACGATACCGGCGTGTTCCAGTATTCCTGCACTTCCGCAAAGACGATGAATATTGCGGGGATCCTGATGGAGAAAGGCATCGACTATCCAAAGATCGTGGATGAGACGTTTTACACCAAGACCTACCCGCAGATCCGGATCCTGGGGCAGGCGCTGCTGAACAGCCGCCTGTATCTGGACGGGGCGTGCATCGTAAGCGTCCTGACGCAGGAAGAGATGAAAAGCTACGGCGTGCTGCCGAAGCATCTCGAAGGGATCGTCAACCAGCTGCGCGTAACGAAGGGTGTACAGATCGCCGTGTTCCTCTACGAGAACATTGACCACACGTTTAAAGCGAGCCTGCGCGTCAACGACGCGGTCAACGCGGCCGAGATCGCCGTTTCCTTCGGAGGCGGCGGCCACATCAAGGCGGCGGGCTGCACGATGGAAGGCACGAAAGAATCCGTTGTGGAACAGATGGTTGCGGCGGTTGCGGCCCAGCTGGCGAAGGGTGCAGAGCCAAAGACCGCAGAGCCGGAAGCGGCAGAGCCAAAGACTGCAGAGCCGAAAGACACAGAGCCGAAGACCGCAAAGCCGGAAGCGGCAGAGCCAAAGACCGCAGAGCCGAAAGACACAGAGCCAAAGACCGCAGAGCCGGAAGCGGCAGAGCCAAAGGTTACTGAGCCGAAAGGCACAGAGTCAAAGACGGTAGAACCGGAAGAAGGATCGAAAGAAGAATTGGGAAAAGAATGATAAACGGAATCATAAATGTCTACAAAGAAAAAGGCTATACGTCGTTTGACGTCGTAGCGAAAATGCGGGGCATTTTCCGTCAAAAAAAGATCGGACATACCGGAACGCTCGACCCGGACGCGGAGGGAGTGCTTCCGGTATGTTTGGGAAAAGCCACAAAAGTCTGCGGTCTTTTGACGGACAAGGACAAAGAGTACGAAGCGGTGCTGCTTTTAGGCGTGGAAACCGATACGCAGGATATCGGCGGAACGGTGCTCCGTACGGCCGAGGTCCGCGCGGGAGAAGAAGAAGTGCAGAAAGCGATCGCCTCTTTTGCGGGGCAGTACGAACAGGTGCCGCCGATGTATTCCGCCCTGAAAGTGCAGGGAAAGCGGCTTTACGAGCTGGCCAGACAGGGCGTTACGGTCGAACGGGAAGCCAGAAGCGTGCAGATCCACGAGATCGAGGTACTCGGGATCCGGCTTCCCGAAGTGCAGATCCGCGTCCGCTGTTCCAAGGGAACCTACATCCGGACACTGTGCCGGGACATCGGCGCCCGGCTCGGCTGCGGCGGCTGCATGAAATCGCTCCTCAGGACGCGCGTCGCGGAATTTACGCTGGAACAGGCGCACCGGCTTTCCGAGATCGAAGCGATGGATCCCGCAGAGCGGGAGGGCGTGCTGTTTCCGGTGGACAGCGTCTTTTCCCATCTGCCGAAAGCGTTTGCCCGAAAAGAAGCGGACAGGCTTCTGGCAAACGGCAACCGGATCCCGCAGCAGATGATCGTCGGCCTGCAGCCGGAACTCTGCAGCGGGCAGATCCGGATCTACAACGATAACGGGGACTTTATTGGGCTTTATGCCTATCAGCCGGAGGCAGAGGACTTTCAACCAGTAAAGATTTTTATAGAGCCATGAAATATATCAACAACACACTTGATTTTCGGATCGAAGAGCCGACGGTGGTCACGCTTGGAAAATTTGACGGGCTGCACCGGGGGCACGAACTTTTGATGGAAAAACTGATCGAACAGGGGAACCTCCACGGCTATCAGACCGTGGTATTTACGTTTGACATTCCGCCCCGCAGGAAGCTGGGGGAACCGGCGGCGAAGGTGCTGACCACCAACGAGGAAAAGCGCCTGCTCTTTGAAGCGGCCGGGGTGGATGCGCTGATCGAATGTCCGTTTACCGGGGAGATGATGCAGATGGAGCCGGAGGATTTTATCGTCTGGCTCACGGAGCGGCTGAATGTGAAATGCATCGTAACCGGAGACGATTTTCATTTCGGGCACCGCCGCGCCGGCGACTACCGCCTGTTAAAGGCGCGGGAAAAAACCTACGGCTACGAAACCATCGTGCTGCCGAAAGTGCAGGAAGACGGACGCGACATCAGCAGCACGTTTGTGCGGGAGGAGATCCAGAACGGCAATCTGAAAAAAGCAAACCGCCTTCTGGGATACGAGTATTTTGTCCGGAGCCGGATCGTCCACGGACGCAGGCTGGGGAGAAAACTCGGGATCCCGACCATCAACATGATCCTTCCGGAAGAGAAGCTGCTTCCGCCGAACGGCGTCTACGTCACGCGCGTGACGGTCGGGGACCGCTGGTACAAAGGCGTTTCCAATGTCGGGAAAAAACCGACCGTGTCGAATGAAAACCGGATCGGCGTGGAAACCTATATCATGGACTTCTGTCAGGATGTATACGGACAGACGGCGGCCGTGCAGTTTCTGGATTTTATCCGCCCGGAACAGAAGTTTTCCGGGGTGGAGGAACTGAAACACCAGATGATCTGCGACTGCCGGACAGCGGAGAGATATTACGAAAGTATTACAAATTCATGTTGACAATGTCAAATTTGCTTGCTATACTCTTGTCCATACCACCAAAAATTTTTAACGGGCAGAAAAAATGGAACGGTTCGGGAGGAGCACAAGATGATCAGTCAGAAGATGAAACTGGAAATTGCAGCCGTGATGGCGTTTACCACGGTATTATCGGGAGTCTGCGTCTACGGAGGACAGAAAGAGAACGCGCAGGAGGAGCCCGGTGCGGTGCAGACTGCGGATCTGACTGCGGGGATCAGGACCGTGCTCAATACGGAGAACCAGCAGACGGCTTCCGTGACGTCCGGCGTTACGGATCTTTTGAATGATTTCAGCTATGTGGGCGTTGTGGATACGGATACGAGCCTTGTGGCGGCCGCAAAGAACGAAGGAGCGGAAGGGCAGTCCGATGAGGAGGCGCTTCCGGAAGAACTCTGCGGCTACTCCAATATCGGTGTCGCCGTGCTCTCGGACGGGAAACTGAATGTCCGTGCGAATCCTTCCACCGACAGCGAGATCGTTGGGAAGATGGCGGACGGCGATGTCTGCGAGATCCTTTCCACGGACGGGGAATGGAGCAGCATTTCTTCGGGAAACGTGGAAGGTTATGTGAAAAATGAATACTTAATGAGCGGGAAAGAGGCATTGGAACGGGCCAAAGGCGAACTGCGGACCGTTGCGGAAGTGCAGACGGATTCCCTGCGCGTCCGCGCCGCGGCTTCGACGGAATCGGAGATCCTTTCGGTTGTACAGACGGGACAGGATCTGGCTTTTGTCGCGGATCACGGCGACTGGATCGAAGTGGAGGCCGACGGCGGAAGCGGCTATGTTTCCGCGGAATATGTTTCGGTTTCCGACAAGCTTCCGACCGCGAAAACCATTTCGGAGCTGCGTTTCGGCGACGGCGTTTCGGATGTGAGATCTTCTCTGGTTTCCTACGCCTGCCAGTTTATCGGCAACCGTTATGTCTGGGGCGGAACCAGCCTGACGAACGGCGTGGACTGCTCCGGGTTTACCATGCAGATCTATGCAAGATACGGGGTTTATCTGCCTCATTCTTCGAGGGCGCAGCCGGGCTACGGAACGAAGATCAGCGCCTCGGAAGCACAGCCGGGCGATCTGTTCTTCTACGGCAGCGGAAGATATATCAGCCATGTCGCGATCTACATCGGCAACGGCCAGATCGTACATGCCAGCGACGAGCGGGGCGGAATTAAGATTTCCAACGCGTATTACAGCAGACCGATCTGCGTTGTCAGATATTTATAATTTTTTGTTTACAATGCGACCGAACTGTGTTATATTGTCTTAGTATGAGTCAGCCCATATTCGGTGGATGGACACTCCGACCTTCTGCTGAGTATCATGTTTACCGGGCGTAAAAAATAAAGGAGGGTCATTACATGATCGCAAAAGAAAAGAAACAGGCAATCATTGCCGAATACGGCAGAACGCCGAACGACACGGGTTCTCCGGAGGTTCAGATCGCAATTCTGACCGCGAGGATTCAGGAGCTTACCGAGCATTTGAAGGTGAATCCGAAGGATCATCACTCCAGAAGAGGAATGCTTAAGATGATCGGACAGAGAAGAGGACTGCTTGCTTACCTGAAGAATGTGGACATTGAGAGATACCGTTCTCTGATCGAGCGTTTAGGACTTAGAAAATAAGCATGGAAAAGAGCGGAGTTTTATATTCCGTTCTTTTTTTCTATGCCGGGAGAGAGAAATAGAAGGAGAAAACATATGTACAAAACTTATTCAATGGAACTGGCCGGAAGAACCTTATCGGTTGACATCGGCCGGGTATGTGCACAGGCGAACGGAGCCGCTCTGTTACAGTACGGAGATACCACTGTTTTATCTACGGCGACTGCTTCGGATAAGCCGCGCGACGGGATCGATTTTTTCCCGTTAAGCGTAGAGTATGAGGAGAAGATGTATGCGGTCGGGAAGATTCCTGGCGGATTCAATAAGCGGGAGGGAAAGCCGTCTGAGAATGCGATCCTGACCTCGCGCGTGATCGACCGCCCGATGCGTCCGCTGTTCCCGAAGGATTACCGGAATGACGTGACGTTGAACAACATGGTCATGTCCGTAGACCCGAAATGCCGCCCGGAATTGGTTGCGATGATCGGCGCGGCGCTTGCAGCCACGATTTCGGATATTCCGTTCGACGGGCCGTGCGCGATGACGCAGATGGGAATGATCGATGGGAAATTCATCGTCAACCCGTCCCAGAAGGAATGGGACGAGGGTGATCTGATGTTGACCGTTGCCTCCACGAAAGAGAAAGTCATCATGATCGAGGCCGGCGCAAACGAGATCCCGGAAGATAAGATGATCGAAGCAATCTATCAGTGCCACGAAGTCAACCAGACGGTGATCGCTTTTATCGAGCAGATCTGCGCGGAGGTCGGGAAGCCGAAGCACGAATATGTCAGCTGCGCGGTTCCGGAGGAGATGTTTGCGGCGATCCGTGAGATCGTTTCGCCGGAGCAGATGGAAGAGGCTGTCTTCACGGACGAGAAACAGAAACGGGAAGAGAATATCAAAGAGATCACGGCAAAACTCGAAGAAGCGTTTGCAGAGAACGAAGAATGGCTGGCGCTTTTAGACGAAGCCGTTTACCAGTACCAGAAGAAGACCGTGCGCAAGATGATCTTAAAAGACCACAAGCGCCCGGACGGACGCGCGATCGAACAGATCCGCCCGCTTTCGGCGGAAGTGGATCTGATCCCGAGAGTGCATGGTTCCGCCATGTTCACCCGCGGACAGACGCAGATCTGCGACGTCGTTACCCTTGCACCGCTTTCCGAAGTACAGAAGATCGACGGTCTGGATGCCAATATCACGACGAAGCGCTATCTGCACCAGTACAATTTCCCGTCCTACTCGGTCGGCGAAACGAAAGTTTCCCGCGGCCCGGGACGCCGCGAGATCGGACACGGCGCTCTGGCGGAACGCGCTTTGATCCCGGTGCTTCCGAGCGTGGAAGAGTTCCCGTATGCGATCCGTGCCGTATCGGAAACGTTTGAATCCAACGGCTCTACGTCGATGGCGTCTACCTGCGCGTCCTGCATGTCGCTGATGGCGGCCGGAGTACCGATCAAGAAGATGGTTGCGGGAATCTCCTGCGGACTGGTTACGGGAGATACCGACGATGATTACGTCGTACTGACGGATATCCAGGGACTCGAGGATTTCTTCGGGGATATGGACTTTAAAGTAACCGGAACGCATGACGGGATCACCGCGATCCAGATGGATATCAAGATCCACGGACTAACCCGCCCGATCGTGGAAGAGGCGATCGCACGGACGAGGGAAGCGCGTCTTTACATCATGGACGAGGTTATGAGCAAGGCCATCGCGGAACCGCGCAAGGAAGTAAGCCCGTGGGCTCCGAAGATCGAGCAGATCGTCATTGATCCGAACAAGATCGGCGATGTTGTCGGCCAGAAGGGCAAGACCATCAACGAGATCATTGCGCGGACAGATGTCAAGATCGATATTTCCGAGGACGGTTCGGTATCCGTCTGCGGAACGGATAAGGCGATGATCCGCAAGGCCATCGAGATGATCGAAACGATCGTTACGGATTTTGAAGAAGGACAGATCTTCACCGGAACGGTTGTAAGCATCAAAGAATTCGGGGCGTTTATCGAATTTGCTCCGGGCAAAGAAGGAATGGTGCATATTTCCAAGATTGCCAGAGAGCGCATTAACCGCGTGGAAGATGTGCTCACGCTGGGCGATAAGGTGAAAGTCGTCTGCCTCGGCAAGGACAAGATGGGAAGGATCAGCTTCTCCATCAAGGATGTACCGGCGGATAAATAACAGATCAATAGTCAAAGCGCTGCCCTCGGGCGGCGCTTTTTTCTGCTTTGCAGCCGCGCCGGGCACGCAATTTTGCCGGGTGCGAAGAATCCAAGCTTGCCGGATTCTTTGCGTTACAAATGACGCTCAAGGCCGCCGTGGCTGCACACGAGCGCGCATAGAAAATCGGCTGTTTTGCAGCCGCGCCGGGCGCGAGGAATCCGCGGTAATATCCCCCGTGGGGGCTTGCGCCCCGGCCGGAATATGGTAAAGTAGTAAGAAGATTAAAGAAAAAAGTCCTAGGGGGAATTGTTATGCATATGGCGGATGCGCTGGTCACTCCGGCCGTGGCGGGGGCGATGTATGCCTGTTCCGCGGTTGCGGCGGCTTATTCCATCAGACAGGTGCGTCTGGAAGAAGACGCAAAAAAGGTTCCGGTGATGGGCGTGATGGGAGCCTTTGTTTTTGCGGCGCAAATGATCAATTTCACGATTCCGGGAACCGGTTCGAGCGGGCATTTGTGCGGAGGCATGATGCTGTCTGCGGTTCTCGGGCCGTATGCCGGTTTTCTGACGCTGATCGGCGTGCTACTCGTCCAGTGTCTGCTGTTTGCGGACGGCGGTCTGCTCGCGCTCGGGTGCAATATCTGGAACATGGCGTTCTACGGCTGTATGATCGGGGCGCTTCTGATCTGGAAACCGATGATGAAAAAGGGGATTACCAAAGGCAGGATCGCTGCAGCATCGATCCTCGGGTGCGTCCTGACGCTGCAGCTCGGGGCGTTTTCCGTCGTGCTGGAAACGACGGCGTCCCATATCACGGAACTGCCGTTTGCCGCGTTTGCGGCGGTCATGCAGCCGATCCATCTGCTGATCGGGCTGGTGGAAGGGCTGATCACGGCGGCGGTTCTCATCTTTGTCCATGAGGCGCGGCCGGAGCTTTTGTTCTGCAGCCGGAAAGAGGATCGGACGGCGGGGCGGTTTTCTTTTGGGACGACGCTTAAGTTTCTGGGGGCGGCCGCGCTCGTAACCGGCGGGCTTCTTTCGCTTGCGGCGTCCTCGAACCCGGACGGACTGGAGTGGTCCGTGGAAAAGATCGCAGGCACCGCGGAACCGGGCGGCGGAGCGCAGAACGCCGTACAGGAGAAGATCGCGCTGCTTCCGGATTATGCGTTCCGCGGTTCGGAGTCGGCGTTCGGAACGGTTGTTTCGGGAATCGCCGGAGTTCTGGCCGTTGCCGGGCTCTGCGCCGGGATCTGCTATTTTTTTAAATTTTTACAAAAACACAGGTGGGCGGAAGTAAAAGAAAATGGGGCAGACAGGAAAGGCAGTTCATGAAGTTCATCGTTTGGAGCAGCTGGCGGCAAGGGATCAGTGGGTGAACCGGATCCATCCGCTGGTGAAGTTTTTTCTGACGGTCGGCTATCTTGCCGTAACGGTTTCGTTTCCCGCTTACGACCTCGCCGGGACGGCGGGAATGGCGGTCTATCCATTGGCGCTTTTGATTCTTGCCGACCTTTCGTTCCGGGATACGGGAAAACGCCTGCGGCTGGTGCTTCCGTTTGTTCTGCTGATCGGGCTCGGAAATCTCTTCTTTGACAGAAACCTCGTGCAGATCGGCGGCTTTACGATCCGCGCGGGCGTTGTTTCGATGGCGGTGCTCTTTGTCAAGGGAACGCTCTGCGTTCTGGCGTCCTATCTGCTGATCGCGACGACTTCCATGGAAAAACTCTGCTATGCATTCGGAATCCTGCATTTTCCCAAAGCGGTCATCACCCAGTTCCTTCTGACATGGCGTTATCTGACATTGCTTTTGGAGGAAGTGAACCGGATGACGGATGCCTATGCGCTGCGCGCGCCGGGGCAGAAAGGGATCCGCATGAAAGCGTGGGGTTCCCTCGCCGGGCAGCTTCTGCTAAGGAGCATGGATCGGGCGGACGGCGTATACGAAAGTATGCTGCTCCGCGGCTACCGGGGCGACTACGCCTATATCCGGGAAACGGCGCCGCTTCGGGGACGGGATGCGGCATGGCTGCTGTTCTGGGGAGCATTGTTTGTCCTGTTCCGCAGATTCCCGGTTCTGTATCTTGCCGGAGCCGGTATCGGAGGGCTGTTATCATGAGTGATCTGCAGATCGAAGTAAAAAACATATCGTTTGCCTATGAAAAAGGCCGGGAAGTGTTATCCGGCGTTTCGTTTACTGTCGCAAAAGGCGAGTCGGTCGGGCTGATCGGCGCCAACGGAGCGGGAAAATCCACCCTTTTAAAACTGCTGGTCGGTCTGAATCCGGGCTTTTCGGGCGAAGCCTGCCTGTTCGGGCTTCCGCTGGAAAAACAAAACCTGGCAGAGATCCGTTCGCGCACCGGCTATGTTTTTCAGGATTCGGACAGCCAGCTTTTCTTAAATACCGTCTATGAGGATGTGGCGTTTGCACCGAGAAATTACAAAATGACGGAGGCAGAAACGAAAGAGCGGGTGCTTCATGCCCTGGAACTTACCGGGATTCCCCATCTTAGCAGCCGGCAGATTTATAAGCTCTCCGGCGGGGAAAAGAAGCTGGTTTCGATCGCGACCGTCTTATCGATGACGCCGGAGCTGATCCTTTTCGACGAGCCGTCGATCGCGCTGGATCCGAAAAACCGCCGGAATCTGATCCGGATCCTAAACTCTATGGATCAGACGAAAGTCATCGCTTCGCACGATCTGGATCTGATCCTCGATACCTGCGGGCGGACGATCCTTTTATCAGATCAGACTGTGGTCTGCGACGGGCGGACGGAGGAGATCTTAACGGACCGCGGGCTTTTAGAGGCGCACGGGCTGGAACTGCCGCTCGGCCTCCAGCGCACAGCGCACAGACCGGAATGACCGATTCGCCTTCAGGGAACGGGGAACTGCCGCGGGGCATATCATAAAATAAAAAATGAATCGTGTCAAAAAACTGGTACATGCGGAGAAAGTATACGAAGAGGGCTATACCGGAAAGAACGGAACCATCGTGCTTTTGGATACGGGGATCGCGGCGTCGCATCCGGATCTGAATAACCGCAGGATCTATTTCAAAGATTTTGTGCATGGAAAAAGCGGCGCCTACGACGACAACGGGCACGGCACCCATATCGCCGGGATCCTGTGCGGGAGCGGGCGGATGAGCCGCGGTGAAACGTCGGGCATGGCGCCGGGCGCGGGACTTGTCGTGCTGAAAGTGCTGGATGAAAAGGGAAACGGGGATACGCAGGATGTGCTGCGCGCGCTGGACTGGGTGAAGAAAAACCACCGTCTTTACCGGATCCGGCTTTTGAATTTTTCCGTCGGATTTCTGCCTGGCGCGGATTTTAAAGAGCAGAAAGAGCTGCTGGAGGCCATTGAAGACCTGTGGGACGACGGCATCTTAATCGTCGCCGCGGCGGGCAACAACGGGCCGCGGCGGCAGTCGGTCACAGTGCCGGGAATTTCCCGGAAAGTCGTCACGGTCGGGGCGAGCGACGATGCGGCTTATCCGTTTTCGGATCTTCCGGCCGGCTACAGCGGGAAAGGGCCGACCGGCTGCTGCATCGTAAAACCGGAGATCCTCGCGCCGGGAACGCGCATTTTAAGCCTGAGCCATACGGATTCTGGCTACGTCAGAAAAAGCGGCACATCGATGGCCGCGCCGATCGTCTGCGGCGCGCTTGCGCTGGCTTATGAGAAAGCGCCGGATATTTCGCCCGCCGGGTTAAAGCTCCGGCTTTATGAAACGGTCCAGCCTGTCCCGAAAGACCGTTTTATGAAATCATGGGGCATACTGCATGTTGATAATCTCATGGAAATGCTATAGAATAGGCAGGAGGGATCCTGTTCCCGCGCCGGTGCGGCAGAGAGATGCCGGACCGGGAGAAAAGGAGGCACGTTATGAAACGGATCGCCAATCTTTTGTTCAGCAAACTGGTGCTTTCCAGCCTCATTATCCTGCTGCAGTTCGGCTGGATCGTCTATATCACTTATTATACGACCACGCGCAATTCCGCGGTCAATGCGGCTTTCCATGTGCTGGCAATCGTACTTGCGGTTTATGTGGCAAATAAAGAGATGCGCCCTTACGCGAAGCTGTCCTGGATCTTTGCCATTCTGCTGCTTCCGGTCTGCGGCTGCCCGGCCTATGTGATGTTCGGGCGTTCCGGTCTGACCGGAAAGACCAGAAAAGGCATGGAAGCGATGGCAAGGGAGCTTGCGCCGTTCCGGAAGGACAGCCGGGAAACGGAAGAGGAGCTTAAGGAAAAAGACCGCGATGCGCACAAGCTGGCGCACTATATTTCCGGCTGCGCGGGGTTTCCTTTGTACCATGAAGACGACGCCCGCTATTTTTCCAGCGGGGAGGAAATGTTTCCGCAGCTTTTGAAGGATCTCGAAAGCGCCAGACAGTTTATTTTTCTGGAGTTTTTCATCCTGCAGCCGGGGGAGATGTTCGATTCCGTGGTGGAGATCCTCTCACGGAAAGCGAAAGAAGGCGTCTGCGTCCGCCTGATCTATGACGACGTCGGCTGCATCAGTACGCTAAAGCCGCGTTATTACCGGATTTTACAGGCAAAAGGGATCCACTGTGCCAGCTTTAATCCGTTCCGTCCGTTTCTTTCGATCGTGATGAATAACCGCGACCACCGGAAAATCCTGATCGTGGACGGAAAGATCGCCTATACGGGCGGCGTGAATCTTGCGGACGAATATATCAACGTCCGCCCGCGTTTCGGCTACTGGAAAGACGCCGCGATCCGGATCACCGGGGCGGCTGTGTGGAATTTTACCTCCATGTTCTTGGAAATGTGGAATTATATCGTCAAAGGAACCGAGGATTACGGGAAATACCGGATGGATCTTCCGGAGCCGGAAAAAGCGCCGGAAGGAAAAGGGTTTGTGCAGCCTTACGGCGATACGCCGTTAGACCGGGAGAACACGGGCGAGAACGTTTATCTGAACATCATCACGCAGGCGAAAGAATATGTGTATATTTTTACACCGTACCTGATTATCGGGCCGGAGATGGAGAGCGCGCTGATCAACGCCGCCAAGTGCGGCGTGGACGTGCGCATCGTAACGCCGGGGATCCCGGACAAGAAGATGATCTATCTTTTAACGCAGTCCCACTACGAACCGCTGATCCGCGGCGGAGTGAAGATCTATCAGTATACGCCGGGCTTTATCCATTCCAAATGCTTTGTTTCGGATGATAAATATGCGGTCGTCGGTTCAATTAATCTGGATTTCCGCAGCCTTTATCTGCATTTTGAGTGCGGAACGGTTTTGTATTATTCCGGCGCGGTCATGGACGTCAAGCGGGATGCGCTGGAAACGTTTGCGGACAGCCGGCCGGTTTCTCTGGAATTCTGTCATAACCGGAAACTTCCGGTCCGGCTGATGCAGAGCGTGCTGCGTTTGTTTGCGCCGCTTCTGTAGAGCCGGGACGGTAGAGTTTGCGCGGTTTCCGCAGAACAGGAACTGCTGCGTTTGCGTCGTTTCTGCAAAGTCGGAACTGCTGCGTTTGCGTTGCTTCTGCAGCATCGGAATCATATCATGTTTGCGCTGCGTCAGCGCAGCAGAAGCAGCTTTAAACTGCGCATCAGGCAGTCCGGGAGCGAAGCGGCGGGCACGGGAGACATGCAGACGATCTCCACGGAGCCGATTTCTTTCCCGTCTGCGGAATAGACCGCCCTTCCGACGGCGCTTCCCTCTGACAGCGGAGCCGTGGCTTCTTCGGGAAGTTCGATCGTTTTTTTGATCTGATCCGGGGAAGTGCCGTCGGTCAGCACGTAGGAAAACGGGTTTTTGTAGCGGATCGGTACCGTTTCTTTCGTCCCTTTCCTGACCGGAAGATCCGGAAGCGCCTGCGTATTGGCGTCGGTAAAGATGCTGCAATGCGCAAATCCGTAGTCGAGGAGCGATACGGCGTCTTTGTTCCGGACGGTCGGACTTTCTTCCGCCATTACCACGGAGATCAGATCGACTTCGTTTTTGGATGCGGTGGCGGAGAGGCAGTATTTAGCCTGCCCGGTGTAGCCCGTTTTCAGGCCGGTCGCATAGGAATAATAACGGATCAGCTTGTTGGTGTTCGTCAGCCCGAATTCGGAAGAACCTTTCTTCGTGGTGTGCGTGATCGTATCCATCCAGATTGTACAGTAGTCGTGGATCTCGGGATGTTTTACGGAAAGCTCGCGCGACATCAGCGCCACGTCGTAGGCGCTGGTCAGATGGCCTTCCGCCTCGAGTCCACAGGCGTTTTGGAACGAGGTATCGTTCATTCCCAGTTCTTTTGCTTTTTCATTCATCTTTTCCACGAAAGCATCTTCGGAACCCTCCACAAATTCCGCCATTGCGACACAGGCGTCGTTTGCGCTGGCGATGCTGATGCACTTGATCATATCGTCTACCGTCTGCGTTTCGCCCGGTTCGAGATAGACCTGCGAGCCGCCCATTCCGGCCGCGTGCTCAGATACCGTCACCGGATCCGATTTTGTAAACCGGCCTTCTTCGAGCGCCTCAAAGATCAGGATCAGTGTCATGATCTTGGTGATGCTGGCCGGGCGCAGTTTTTCGTGGGAATTTTTCTCGTAGAGCACCGTTCCGGTCGAGGCTTCCATTAAGACGGCGGAAGGAGCGGAAATTTCCGGGCCGGATGCGTCCGCGTCCGCCGCTGCGTTGTCATCCGAATCGGCAGGTGCGCCCGTTGTTGCGCTATTATCGGAATTTGCAGCCGCGTTCGCTGTTGCACCATCGCCCGACTCTGCGTCCGCGGCGTTATCCGCCTCTGCGCCATTGTCTGATCTTGCAGCCGCGTTCGCTGCCGCACCATCGCCCATCTTTGCGTCCGCGTCCGCCGCCGCATCGTCATTGACGGAAGCTGCGTCCGCCGCGGCACTATCGCCCGACTCTGCGTCCGCGTCCGCCGCAGCTTCGAAAATAGAAAACGGCAGCCGCTCCGGCCGGACGCCGGAAAAGACCGAACCGAACAAAATACATATGGCAAGCGTTATGGGATAGAAAGATTTCATGTTCCACCTCCTGAAGTGGTATATTATATTGCGGCCGGAGGAAAAGTATGACGGGAATCCGAAGAAAACTAAATCTGGTAGTACATGTGTTCGCTATCCACTAAATGTTGTAATTTGCACTTGAATTTTGGAAGTAAGCGTGGCATAATAACCAGAGAGGTAGAGGCATGGAACTGAACGTGAAACTGCAGGTGTTTGAAGGTCCGCTGGATCTGCTTTTGCACCTGTTAGAGAAAAATAAAGTGAATATTTACGACATTCCGATCGTGGAGATCACCGGCCAGTATCTGGAATATATCGCGGAAATGCAGCGTCAGGACTTAAACGTCTTAAGCGAGTTTCTGGTTATGGCGGCGACGCTTGTCGATATCAAGTCCCGGATGCTGCTTCCGTCCGATCCGGACAGCGAAGAAGAGGAGGAGGATCCGCGGGCCGAGCTTGTCCAGCAGCTTCTGGAATACAAGATGTACAAATGCATGGCGTATGAGTTAAAGGACCGCCAGATGGATGCGGAGCGCGTCATGTTCAAACCGCCGACGATTCCCGAAGAGGTTGCGGCGTATGAAGAACCGCTGGATCTGGACGAACTGGTGTCGGATATCACGCTGGCCCGGCTGAACGCCATTTTCCAGAGCATCATGAAAAAACAGGCGGACAAGGTCGATCCGGTGCGTTCCAAGTTCGGCAAGATTGAGAAAGAAGAGGTTTCTCTGGAGGAGAAGATCTCCTATCTGGAAGAATATGCGAAAGAGCACCGTCATTTTTCCTTCCGAAGCCTTTTGGAGTCGCAGGCGGGAAAGATCGAGATCATCGTGACGTTTCTGGCCATACTGGAGCTGATGAAGATCGGGAAGATCTTTATTTCCCAGGAGCATATTTTTGACGATATCCAGATTGATTCAAAGATTGCGGCCTAGGGCGTGTTTCAAGGCGCAGACGGGAGAGTGTTATGGAAGAGAAAAACTACGAGGCGATCATCGAAGCGATCCTTTTTACGATGGGCGAATCGGTCGAACTGGAGAAGATCGCGGCGGCGATCGAACTGGATAAGAAAGAAACGAAAGCGATCATCGAGCATATGATGCAGTTTTACGAAGATGATTCTACGGGAATCCAGATCATCGAACTGGACGGAGCCTATCAGATGTGCACGAAACCGGCCATGTACGAATATCTGATCCGCGTGGCGGGGCAGCCGAAAAAGCGCGTGCTGACAGACGTTCTGCTGGAAACGCTTTCCATCATCGCATACAAGCAGCCGGTGACAAAAGCGGAGATCGAGAAGATCCGCGGGGTTTCAAGCGACCATGCGGTCAACAAGCTGGTCGAGTACAATCTGGTCTGCGAGCTGGGAAGACTGGATGCGCCGGGGCGTCCGCTGCTGTTCGGGACGACCGAGGATTTCCTGCGCAGCTTCGGCGTCCAGTCGATCGACGAACTTCCGGTGTTAAGCCCGGTGCAGATCGAGGAATTTAAGCAGGAAGCGGAAGCCGAGATGCAGGTGCAGCTGGATATTTAAGGCCGCGTCCGGATTCCGGTAATTATGACAAGCAGCATAATCATATACATTACAAAAAAACGGTAATGTATATGGTTATTTTTTATGGCTTCTGCAGAAAAAAACAAACGCACAGACGGCGCAGACGCATAGCGGGCCTGCCTGTCCTGACAGCACTGTGCCTTAGCCTGATGCTTTTTGCGCACCCGGCGGCAGTCCGGGGCGCAGCACAAAGCGAAGAGCAGAGCGGTGAGCCGACCGGCCTCTACTCTCGCTCCTGTGCGCTGATGGACGGGGATTCGGGGCGGATCCTGTTCGGCAAAGACGCCCAGAACCCGATGGCAAACGCCAGCACGACCAAGATCATGACCTGCATTCTGGCGCTGGAAAACGGGAAAATGGACGATGTGGCGTGCGCGTCCGCAAAGGCGGCCGCCCAGCCGAAAGTGCATCTGGGAATGCAGGAAGGCGAGCAGTTCTATCTTCAGGATCTTTTATACGCCCTGATGCTGGAATCGTTTAACGACTGCGCCGTCGCGGTAGCGGAGCAGATTGCCGGCTCCGTCGAGGAATTTGCCGCCCTGATGAATGAAAAAGCAAAGGAATTAGGCTGCACCGATACGTATTTTATCACCCCGAACGGGCTGGATGCGCAGGATGCGTCCGGTTTCCATCATACGACGGCGCAGGATCTGTGCCGGATCATGAAATACTGTGCGTGGGAATCGCCGGAATCGGCGCAGTTCCTTGCGATCACGCAGACGCCGTCCCACAGCTTCCAGAGCCTGTCGGGGCGCAGCTTTTCCGTGGCCAACCACAATGCATTTTTAAACATGATGGACGGGGTTCTGACCGGAAAAACCGGATTTACGGCCGATGCGGGCTACTGCTACGTCGCGGCGCTGGAATCGGAAGGGCGGAAATTCTGCATCGCCCTGCTGGCGTGCGGCTGGCCGGACAACAAAAACTATAAATGGTCGGACGCGAAAGCCCTGTTTTCCTATGGAATCGAACAGTTCCATTACCGGGCACCCGAACTGCCGGAAGCGCTTCCCGAGGTTCTGGTCGCAAACGGCCGGCCGGAAGAGAGCAGTCTGATCGACTGGGGAAAAAAGCTCTCCATCCAGCCGGAATTTGACGCCGGGGGCTTGCTGCAGGACAAATATTTACTAAAAGATTC
>CANQDS010000014.1 GCA_947593655.1 uncultured Lachnospiraceae bacterium
AGAGGATATTATCAATCAATACATTATTTTCTGTAAAGTTTTTGATGAACAGAGAAAGCTGTATGGAATGACAGAGCAGACAGTTAGAGAAACAATCCGTATTTGCAAGGACAGGAATGTTTTAAAAGAATATCTGATGAGCAGAGAAATGGAGGTTGTGACGATTATGATGAGTTTATTTGATAATGAGCAGATCATGAAAACATATTGGAAAGATATGGAGAATACTCTTACTGATAAGATTACTCACGATAAAGACAGAGAAACAGCCGAAAGAATGATTAAAGACGGAGAACTCTCTCTCGAAAAGATTGCGCGCTATGTACCGTCCTTATCTATGGATGAATTAAAAGAGCTTCAAGCTGAAGCTATGCAGTTAGCATAATCAACCAAAATCAAATATGATAACAGTGTTAGAGTATATAGAAATTGAAATCTATATACTCTTTTTATGGACAAATCTTTGTATTTTCCATATCCTACCTCCATACAGAAAGCCTGCCACTGGCAGCCTTTCTGCATACTATGGCATACAGAAAGCCTCCACCGGCAGCCTTTCTGCATACTATGGTATAAAAATAACCATTGTCGTGTAAACAATGGCTATTTTATCAGAGTTAATGCTTATTTTCCCGTTAATTCTGCATCCGGATATCCTGTCCCTCCAGCAGCGGATAGCTGACCAGCCGGACATCATCCAGATTTTCCCGGTGCATATCCACGCCGGTGATCCGGCTGTTTTCATAAGTGGTATAGTAATAAATCCCCCGATCCGTATTGCAGCAGGACGAATAGATCGTATATTCATAGCCGTGCTCAACCTTGCAGCATCCCCTCTGCTGCGCGACCGAACCCAGGATATGGAAAAACTGGCTGACGCTTTCCGATTCCGATTCGCCGGATATGGAATTCAGTCTGGTAAACGCCGCCTTGACAAAACGGGAAGCCGAAGACAGATCGCCTGGAATCCCCATCGTCCCCATACCTCTGCTATACGTTTTCAGCTCGATCTGATCCGAAAAACGGTTGACCGGATCCTCCGGGGACGCGCCCATATAATTGGCCAGATTCAGCATATGAAAATCAAACGGCGGATTATTTGTAAGAACCCCGGCCGGATTCTCATAAATTTTCAGGCCATCCCGGACAGACTCCGCCACAATGCTCTGCTCCCGGTCCGAGATCATCCAGTGCAGCGGCGACAGCGGAAGCTGCGCGCTGAAATCCTCTTTCCATAAGCTGAGACGGGACAATTTCTCTCTCGCCTCCGCCACGGTTGCGCACTGTCCCAGAATCCACGGGATAAACTCAAACGGCGCAACATTATCTTTCTTTGGATCCTCCGGCTTATAGTCGGCATTTCCCGGAAAATTCAGCCCCGCCATGCTCAATCCCTTTTCATTGGTCGCATCATAGTAAAGCGGGTAATCCTCCTGCACAAACGCCATCCCGATCATCGCATAGTGGTTCTTCATTTCCCCCATGCGCCGGAAATGAAACGGATAATTTCTCGGCGTGATCGTAACGGTCTGATGATAGGCAAATTCATAATCCAGATTCCGCCCAAAATAATGGTCTTTTGTTCGATAAACAGCTGCTGTACACATATCAGTCACTCCCCTTTATTTTAAAAAAATTTTTTTCTGAAAATATTTTTCCATCGCTTCCCGCAGAGTCTCCCAATAAAATCTCCTATCAGAATTTCTCCGCAGAATCTCCCTATTTTCCCTAAGAAATCCCGTCATGGAGCAGCGTCGGATACAGGAAAAATCCCAGCGCCCCAAGCGCGGCATTCAACACCAGCACAAACACCAGTCCAAGCACGATCCCGCCGAGGATCCAGCCCGCCGCCAGCGCCAGTACGACCAGAAACAGCACCACAAACCGCAGGATGATCTGCAAAAGCGATTTAAACATATTCAGTCCGTCCGCCGGAAACAGCGCTTCCAGCATCAGCCCGACCGCCGAAAGCATAAAATCCAGCGTAACCAGAACGACAAACCAGAGTATCACCTCAAACGGCGCCGCCTTCCCGATCACAGCCGCCGCAAGCACCGCCGGAAAAATATCCAGCGCGCACGCATAAGTGCCCGCCATCATGGCGCAGAACACTTTTTTATAAGGATTATCCGGAACCAGAAACAGCCAGTTCCGCGAAGAATCCTCTGCGATCGGATTCCCATAGCTCCGGAAAAACAAAACGGCTCCAAGCAATATCCCGATGATGGAAAAATGGAAAAAACCTGCCCCGCGTGTCAGGGAAACCGTAACAAGAACCGACACCAGAAAATAGATCAGCATCGTCTTTGTGATCACGCCGAACCAGGAAAACCGCCTCCTGTTATACACCGCCTTTGCAAAAAATACGCCCGCTCCCCATCCTTTCATTCCCAGATTGCGTTTGATCCGTTCGGAGCGTTCCTTTTTTGCGGCCGGCGCGCTCTCTTCCGCCGCATGGATCAGTTCATCCCTTGTTTCTGCGCCGGAAAGCGCATCTTCGTAAAAATCCGCTTTCAGCTTCCAGATTCCCCAGCAGATCAGCGCCATTCCGGCCAGCAGAAGAACGATATACACCGCGGAAAGCCCGGCTTTTCCCTCGATCCCCGCCATGACCATCGCCTTCATCCAGCCGATCACAGGGATCATCCGCGACCAATGCGACGTATACAGAATAGAAACCGTCGCATCCGTATTCTTTCCTTCCAGCAGCCATACGGCCGCCGTTACTCCGGCAATCAGAAGAACGATCCCGGCGATCGCAGGGAGGATAAACTGCCTGAGCCTGGTATAAGTCGCGGTCAGCGTATACACAAATACCGACGTCAGTTTCTGGAAGGCCAGCAAAAATACCCACGCCAGCAGGAGCACAAAAATGGCAAGCGGCGACAGATGCAGATTCCAGAGCAGATTCGGGATCTGGAACAGCATGTACAGCGAAGCGAGCAGAATCCCCGCTATCTGGAAACTCAGCCGGAATATCAGCACCGACTGGGGCTTATACGGCGCGGTAAAGAGAAAATTCACATCCGCCATCAGAAAAATATCCGAACCGTTCCGGGAACCCTGATACATCCCGCTCAGCAGAAAAACGATCAAAAGAAGCATGATCCCGGTTTCCACAGTCATTTTGATATACCGGATATCCTCCTCTGTCAACTCTTCATCTTCTGCGCTGTCGTATTCTTCTTCATCTCCGGCTTCTTCCGCACTGTCGTATTCTTCCTCCCCGATCTCCGTTCCCCTGTCGGAAAACATCACGGAAGAGAGGATCCCGGCCGCGCCGCCCAGCAGGCCGCCGATCAGCAGGATTCCCAGAATCGCGGCCGCCACCTGACTGCGGAAGATCTTTTTTATGGAATTGACCAGACTATGCCATGCATAGTATCCCCAGAGCCTCATTCTGCCATACCGTCCTTTGCGCGTTCTTCTGATCCACCATCTTCCGACTGCCCCTCGGTGATCTCAAAGAAAAGATCCTCCAGAGACTGTTCCCCGGAAAGCGCATCCCGGTTCACCACGGCCGCCACCCTGCCGTCCTTCATAATGTAAGTGGTATCCCACAGTCCCTCAATGCTGTCGATCATATGGGTGCTGACCAGCACGGAACAGCCCTGTTCGCGCAGTTCGCCCAGCAAGAGCTTTAATTCCTTGATGGCGTGCGGATCCAGCCCGATCATCGGCTCGTCAAAAAGCACCGCTTTCGGGTGCGGCAGAAGTCCGCAGCAGATGCTCAGCTTCTGCTGCATCCCCTTCGAAAGCTCGTCCCCGAACTTTTTCTTCTTATCCGCAAGGTCAAACCGTTCCAGAAGCGAATCCTTATACGCTTCGTAATCCTTTAATTTATACGCCCGTGCGATAAATTCCAGATGCTCGTCCACGGTCAGGTTCGGATAAAGCGACGGGATCTCCGGCACATAGCCCATGATCGCTTTTGCCTCGACCGATTTATTGAAGATCCCGTCCACCGTGATCGTGCCGTCATATTTCAAAAATCCCATGATGCATTTGATGATCGTGCTCTTGCCCGCGCCGTTCGGCCCAAGCAGAACCCCGATCGTTCCGTCGCCGATGGTAAAGTTAATATCGTCGTTGGCCAGAAGTTTCTGGTAACGTTTTGTAACATGTGATACAGACAGCATAATTTTCAACATCCCTCGATTTCTTTGATCGTAAATTCATTTCCCTGGAGCAGCCAGGTATGACCGCTTCCGCAGTACGGGCAGATTTTTCCGTAAGCGACTGTTTCATAAGTTTTCCGGCAGTCCCCGCAATAGGTGACTGCCGGAAGCTTTTCAATGATCAGCTCCGCTTCTTTCATGATCTCTGTCCGGTTCGCAACGGCCCATTTCCAGCAGTTTTCCAGATAAGTGTCAATCACGGCCGATACTTCCCCCAGCTCCAGCGTAACCGACCGGATTTCGGTCAGCGCATTCTCCCGCGCGACTTCTTCAACCGTCCGGATCACATGGAATACCACGCCAAGCTCATGCATTTTATTGCTCCTTTTTCGCGAATTTCACCTTGATCGCCTGTTTCGCCCCGTACGGCAGGATGTATTTCAGCTTATCCTCGCTCTTACGCATCGTGCTGCACTCCGGATTCTCCCGGAACAGATGGATCGCATCAAATTCGCATTTTGTCGTGCATACCCCGCACCCGACGCAGCGGTTCGTATCGACGACGGACGCGCCGCAGCTTAAGCAGCGGGCGGTTTCCTTCTTCACCTGCGCCTCGGTAAACGTAAGCACCGGATCGCGGAACGACCGCTTCTGATCCGCCGATGCCTTCTTTCCCGGCACCTGACGGCTGGAACTGTCATAACTGGAAACCGAAATATCCGTCTTATCCAGCTCGGTAAAATCGCCCCGGTTCCGTCCGATCGTCAGGCTGCTGTGCGGCTGCACGAAACGGTGGATCGAAATCGCCCCTTCTTTTCCCGCGGCGATCGCGTCGATCGCAAATTTCGGCCCGGTGTAAACGTCCCCGCCGACAAAAATATCCGGTTCCGCCGTCTGGTATGTCAGCGGATCCGCAACAGCGCCGTTTCCGCGTCCCAGCTGCACCTTCGAGCCGTCCAGCAGGCTGCCCCACTCAATGCTCTGTCCGACGCTGAAAAATACATGCTTACAGGATACCTGAACGGTATCATTCTCATCATAAACCGGATGGAACCGGCCGTCCGGATCCGTTACCGATGTGCATCTCTTTAAGATGATCCCGGTCACTTTCCCGTTCTCGGTCAGAACCTCTTTCGGCCCCCAGCCGCAGTTGATCTCGACGCCTTCCTCCAGCGCCTCCGCAATCTCTTCTTCGGAAGCCAGCATACTGGCGCGCGATTCCAGACAGTACATGGAAACCTTCGGTGCGCCGCAGCGCCCGCTGGTCCGCGCAACGTCGATCGCTACGTTTCCGCCGCCGATGACGACCACGTCGCCTTCGATCGGATAGCTCTCCTTCGCGCCCGCCTCACGCAGAAACTCTACGGCCGAAGCAGTCCCTTCTGCATCTTCGCCCGACACATTCGCTTTCCTTCCGCCCTGGCAGCCGATCGCTATGTAAAAAGCCTTATAGCCCTGTGCGCGCAGTTCCTCTAACGTAATGTCTTTGCCGACTTCCACGCCGGTGCGGATCTCTACGCCCATTTCCCTGATAATATCAATCTCCGCCTGAACCACATTTTTTTCCAGTTTAAAGGACGGGATCCCGTATACCAGCATTCCGCCGGCTTTTTCATTCTTCTCAAAAATCGTAGGCGAATAGCCTTTCTCCGCCAGATAGAACGCGCAGCTTAAGCCCGCCGGGCCGCCGCCGATGATCGCGATCTTCTCCGGGAAGCTGCCCCGCAGGGACGGAACCACCTTCTTCGGGATATAACGCGTTTCGGCATTCAGATCCTGATCCGCGATAAATTTCTTTACTTCGTCGATCGCGACCGCCTGATCGATCGTTCCGCGCGTACATGCATCCTCGCAGCGGCGGTTGCAGATCCGCCCGCAGACCGCCGGAAGCGGATTGTTCTTCTTGATCAGCGCAAGCGCGTCCTGATACCGCCCCTGCGCCGCCATCTTCAGATAGCCCTGCACGGCGATATGCGCCGGACAGGCGGTTTTGCACGGAGCGGTTCCGGTATCATAACAGTTGATGCGGTTTTTGTCCCGGTAATCCTCGGTCCACATATGCGGGCCCCACTTTGCCTCGGACGGCAGGATCTGTTTCGGATAGGAAACTTCGCTTCCGTCCTTTTTGCAGAGCTTCTGCCCCAGTTTGACCGCGCCCGCCGGACAGTATTCCACGCAGCGCCCGCACGCAACGCAGTTTTCCTTCTCCACCCGCGCCACATAAGCGGAGCGGGACATATTCGGCGTATTGAAAAGCTGGGAAGTCCGAAGCGCGTAACACACATTGACGTTGCAGTTGCAGATTGCAAAGATCTTGTCCTCACCGTCGATGTTGGTGATCTGGTGGACAAAACCGTTATCTTCCGCCTTCTGAAAGATCTCCAGCGCTTCTTCCTTCGTGATATAGCGTCCGCCCTTATTCGTCTCCACGACATAATCCGCCATATCGCCGACGGCTACGCACCAGCCTTCCGGATCGTCGGCGCAGCCCTCGTCAAACGTCTTGCGGGAACGGCGGCAGGAGCACGGGCTCGCGGCGTATTTCCCTTCGTATTTGCTCAGCCAGTGGGAAATGTGCTCGACCGAAACCGACTGGTTCTCCATCGCGATCGCCTTTTCCACCGGAATGACATGCATTCCGATCCCCGCGCCGCCCGGCGGCACCATCGGCGTTACTTTCTCTAACGGAAGACGGCTCATCCGCTCGAAGAAACGCCCCAGTTCCGGGTGTTCTGCCAGCATATCCGCGTTCATATTGGAAAATTCCGCGCTTCCCGGCACGAACATCGGAAGCACATACTGTTTCTCGCGCTGCGGATTCTCCCAGTTGTATTCGATCACGCCGTTTAACGCCATCTGCTCTAAAAGCTCCTCCAGATGCTTCCGGTCCATTTTCGTGATGCGGACCATATCATCCAGCGTCTTAGGCTTGCGCACGCCCATTTTCAGCGCGATCTCGGCCATTTCATCCGTACACATGACGGCGAGCCCCCAATACTCCGGATCGTCCTTCGTGATCTTCTCCAATCCCAGCTTCTGCGGAATACGGTCCGTCACCATTTTCGCCAGCTTTAAGATCGGCTCCCGCACCGGTTCCTCCGGATGCGGATTTTTAAATTCCTTTGTTTTCTCTGCCATAAAATACCCCCTTATCCCCTCTTACTGCCGATACGCCTGAATCTGTCCGCGGAGCCATTCGATCCAGCCGTCAAAACCTTCTCCCGTCTTTGCCGAGACGTAAAATACCTCGGCATTTGGATTCAGCTTTCGGATCCGTTCTTTTACCGCGTCCTTATCAAAATCGTCAAAAACGCCAAGCGTATCGCATTTGTTGATCAGTACCACATCGCATACCGTAAACATCAGCGGATATTTAAGCGGTTTGTCGTCTCCTTCCGGCACGGAAAGGATCATCGCATTTTTCGTGCTCCCGGTGTCAAATTCCGCCGGGCATACCAGATTCCCGACATTCTCCAGCACCACCAGATCCAGATCCTGCGTCCCGAATTCCTTAAGCCCCTGCCGCGTCATATCGGCGTCCAGATGACACATTCCCCCGGTGTGGATCTGGATGGCCCGCACGCCCTCCGCCGCGATCGCCTGTGCATCGACCTCGGAATCGATATCCGCCTCCATCACGCCGATGTTCAGTTCGTCTTTCAGCAGGGCGATCGTGCGCTTTAAAAGTGTTGTTTTCCCGGCCCCCGGAGAGGACATCAGATTTAAAAGAAACGTGCCTTCTTCTTTCAGTTCCTCCCGAAGCCTCGCCGCGTCCGCATCGTTATCCGCAAAAACGCTCCGTTTTACCTCTATGATCTTATACTCCTTCAAAAGTTCTTCCTCTTTTCCCTTTTCTTTCATTTCCAAAACTGCCCCAGAGACATGCGGTTTGCGACCTGTCCCTGAGGCAGTTTCCACCCTCAGTTTATATCCGGCTCAGACTGTCGGATGCCAGTGCCCTCATCCGCTCGCTTTGTTCGCGGGACAGTACCAGGCTCCTATTATCAGGCGGGTTGTGATCGGTTGATCTACTCTCTGTGCATGGAGAACGTCTCCATCCGGTAATTCCCCAGATTCTCCAGAATCTTGCGGTCGTCCGCTTTCGAAAGCATATCGTCCCTTATGCGCTTGCTCGACGCCTTATCGCTGAAGGAGCTCGGTCCTCCGACGCAGCCGCCGTCGCATACCATTCCTTCAATAAAGTCTTCCGGAAGCTTTCCGACTTTCATCAGAAGCAGGAACTTCTTACATTCCTCTGCACCGTTCGCCCGGCAGACCTTCGCGTCGATATCCTCGCCGCGTTCCTTTAAGCTCTGCAGCACGGCTTCCGTTACGCCGCCGGAATTGCCGAAACGCTTCCCGTAGATCGACGCTTCCTGATAGGAAGTATCGCTTGCTTCCAGCGTGATGTTCTTCGCTCTCATGATCGCGCGGATCTCGCTGTAGGTCAGCACGTAATCCGCATTCCCCTCGATCGCCTGATCCGCAACTTCGGATTTCTTGGCGATGCACGGCCCGATAAATACCGTAACCGCTTCCGGATCGCTTGCCTTGATCATGCGGGAAACGGCGCACATCGGTGAAACGGTGGTCGAAATATTGTCCGCCAGTTCCGGATAGTGCCGACGCACCATATTCACGAACGCCGGACAGCAGGATGTGACTTTCTTCTTTCCTTCCTTGTAAGCCTCCGCCCACTCTTCCGCTTCATAGGCAGCCGTCATGTCTCCGCCCAGTCCGACCTCGATAAAGCCGTTGAATCCGACGTCGCGCATCGCTTTCTTCCAGCTCTTCATCGTAATGTTCGTTCCGAACTGTCCTTCCGTCGCAGGCGCCGCCATCGCATAGACCTTCTTGTCGGATTTCAGCGCTTCGATCACTTCCACGATCGAAGTTTTCGAACCGATCGCGCCGAACGGGCAGCTGTGGATGCATTTGCCGCAGCGGATGCACTTCTCTTCGTCAATGACCGAAATCCCGTGCTCATCGTATGTAATGGCGTTGACCGGGCAGCTGAAACGGCACGGTCTTTTCAGATGGGCGATCGCATTGTACGGACACGCCTGTTCGCAGCGGCCGCACTCCTTGCATTTCTGCGGATCGATGTGGGAGCGGTGGCGTCCTGCCGAGATCGCTCCGAACTTGCAGGCATTGATGCAGGCCTTCCCGATACAGTTCTGGCAGTTCTCCGTTACGGTGTAGCTGGAGATCGGGCAGTCTTCACAGGCGGAGTGAATGACCTGGATCACGTTCTTCTCGTCATTCCCGTAAAGCGTCTCTCCTTCCGCCAGAAGGACGCGCTGCCGGATGATCTCGCGCTCTTTGTAGATACAGCAGCGGAACTTCGGAGTCGGCCCCGGAATCAGTTCAAACGGCAGCTCCTCCTTCTTCTCCTGCAGCTTCCCCTCAAAAGCCAGCTTGGCAACTTCATACAATACCTCATGTTTGATTTTGATTACATTTTCATCAGCGTACATAGCTTCTCCTTTTTCCATTCTATCGTTGATGTTTTGCCTCTGCTTCTATTCTACAAAAAAACCGTCAGAATTTCTATAGTTGTTTGCATTTTTATACAAATTGCTGTTTCATATTCTTACTCCCGGCGCAGCGCTTCGATCGGATCGAGGTTGGCCGCCTTGTAAGACGGCAGGATTCCGAAGATGATTCCGATCGCCATCGAAAATACTACGGAAAGGACCGCCGCCGGAACGCTGATCTCAGCCGGGATCCCGTTCGCCCGTGAAATGATCTGGGAAAGAATGATCCCGACGATTACGCCGATCAGGCCGCCGAGGCTGGTAAGCACGACCGCTTCCGTCAGAAACTGCCCCAGTATGGAGGATTTCCTGGCGCCGATCGCCTTTTTTAAGCCGATCTCGCCGGTCCGCTCCGTAACGGACACCAGCATGATGTTCATAACGCCGATGCCGCCGACCAGAAGGGAAATGCCCGCGATCCAGATCAGCATCATGTTCGTGGACTGGCCGAGCTGCTGGATCTGCTTCGCCTGTTCCATCAGATCTTCGGATTTATAGCGGACGGAATCGTCTTCCGTCATCAGATATTGGTTTAAGATATCGGACGAGCTTTTCCCCAGCGAAGTCATATCCGAAGTGTTTTCCGCTTTCAGCACCAGACTCTGCGGTTCGTCATACTGATAGACGATCGGCCACGCACTGTCCGGTATGTAGACGTTTCCGCTCGTGTTTTCCGCGTAGGTATAATATTCATCGATGGAATGAATGACCGGTTCAAAGGCTTCCTTTTCCGCTGCAACGCCGATCACGACGAACGGCTCCTGACGGATCTCGATGGTTTTTCCCAGCGGATTTTCCCCTTCAAAGAGCACTTTTTTTGAATTTTCATCCAGAATGCACACCTTCTTCGAGCGGGCGTAGTCGTCGCTGCTAAATCCCCTGCCGTTTTTTATCATCAGCCCGCAGGTGGAAAAATAACTGTCGTCCACGCCGCGCACGCAGCCGCCCGAAAGCGAAGACTGCAGATAGTAAACACCGTCGTAATCCTGCCGCATCCGGTAGAGGGACGCGCCTTTTACATGCTCCTGTTCCCGGATCTCTTCGAGCGCCTCCGGCGTAATGACCGGGATCCCGGCTGGAACGGGTTCATAGGAAAATTCCAGCGGATAATCGCCCTGATACAGCTGGATCTCCACATTATTATCGCCCGATCCGATCAGGTTCTGTTCGATCTGCTTATTCGTCCCCTGTATCGTCGATACGATCGCGATGATCGCCGCGATCCCGATGATGATTCCCAGCATCGTCAGAAACGAGCGCATTCTGTGGGACCAGATGCCCTGAAACGATAACCGTATATTTTCAATCATAATGCCCTCCTATTGCGCCATGGAGGTTTTGATGCCCTCCTGCGCCGTCTTTCCATACGGAAAAGCGATATAGTCGTCCTCCGTCAGCCCGGAAGTGATCTCGAGCGCCATTCCGTCCAGAAGCCGCCCGGTCGTCACATATTGCTTTTTCAGGCGGCCATTTACATCTTTATAGACGTACGGCCTGCCGTCCTCCTCCCGGATATAGCACTGGTCGATATAGATCGCCTCGTTTTCGCCCGCATCCTCTTTCTCGATCGTAAGCTCTAAGTATTCTCCCGCTTTCAGACCGCTCGGATCGTCGATCACGGCGGTATAGCCGTAAAGAGAGGAATTCGGGTTTACTTCTCCGTAACTGTAAAGGTTTTCCGACGGATAGTTGTCGATCGAAGCGATCTCTCCGGAAAAGATCTCGCCCGTCTCCCAGTTTTCCGCCGTCACCGTCTGGCCGACCGCGATCTCATCCAGCTGCAGTTCCCCGACCGCGCCTTTCACATACAGTCCTTCCGAACCGGAAACTTCCAGAAACGGGCTGCCGTCGTTCGGTGGGTTTTCCGGATCCCCGACGGTCTTTACCGTACCGTCCGTTTCGGCATAAACCGTACCGTCCTTTAACTGCTCTTCCAGTTCCTGCAGCGACAGTTTTGCTTTCCGGGTGTCCAGATCCAGACGCTTCAGTTCCTGCTCTTTCTTACGGATCTCAGAGGCAAGTTCCTCCGCCGTATAGCCTTCCTCGGGTTCTTCCGGCGCCGGAACCGCATCGCCATCATCCGTTCCTTCCGATTCCTCCGGCATCGTCTGCTCCCTGTGCGTCAGGATGCTCCAGCGGGAATCTTCTTCGTAATCCGGCTCCAGCAGTTCCCCGTTTAACGTCCAGGAAGCCATCAGCCGTCCGGACGGCGTTCCGCCCTCGCGGATCTCAAATACCGCGCACTCCTCCGTTTCGGCAAGCGCATTCAGGACGCTTCCCAACACAAACGCATCTTTTGTGCAGAGATAGCGGTAAGGCTCCTCCGGCGTCCCGTCCGCTTCCCCTTCGTTATAGGCCGCCGCCGTCCGGGAAAGATAGCAGTACGCCTGCCCCGCCATCTCCTGCGGCGGAAGCTCCCACTCTTCCGTTTCTTCCTCTGAAACCGTATCGTCCGCCGGAACATCCAGAGCCGGGACGATCGGTTTTGTATTTCTCAATTTCTTCAGCTCCGCCGTTTCCGAAGCATACTGGTTCTGAATCGATGCGATCTCCAGCTTCTTGATCTCAATCGAAAGCTCCTGGCTCGTAATATCGTATTCGAGCAGAGGATCCCCGGTCTTGACTTCCTGTCCTTCCGTTACATAGACCTGTTTGACCGTCTGCCCTTTTTCCAGATAGACATACTGCGAAGCGTCGTTTGTCACAAGCCCGTCGCTCTGCAGGCTGTAATCGCCGTAGCCTCCCCAGTTTAAGCTGCCCACATATTCCACAGGGGCGATCAGGCGGCTTTTCTGGTAAGCCCGCACGCCGGATACGGTGCCGATGACCACTCCCGCAAGAAGCAGAATGACCAGTGTCGTGACTGCTGCTTTCTTTTTCATTTTCTCCCCGCCTCCCCTTCTTCGGTGATAACGCCGTCCGCGATATGGAGCATCCGCTCCGCTTCTTCCCCGATCCGGGCATCGTGCGTGATCATCATGATCGTCACGCCTTCGCTGTTCAGCTGATGGAAAAGCTCCATGATCTGGTTTCCCGACCGGGAATCCAGCGCCCCGGTCGGTTCGTCCGCGAGCAGGATCCTCGGATTGTTGACGATCGCCCGCGCGATCGCGACGCGCTGCTTCTGTCCGCCGGAGAGCTGCGCCGGTTTAAATTCCGCACGGTCGGCAAGCCCCACATGCTCCAAAGCCGCCATCGCCCTCTGCCTGCGCTCTTTTTTCTTCACGCCCGCGTAGATCAGCGGAAGACATACGTTATCGAGCGCACTCTGCCGCGGCAGCAGCTGGAAATTTTGGAACACGAATCCGACGCTGTTTAAACGCACGGCGGAAAGCGCTTTATCGTTCAGTTCCAGAATATCCTGCCCGTCCAGTTCGTACTTTCCGCTGGTCGGACGGTCCAGACAGCCGATAATGTTCATCAGCGTCGTTTTTCCGGAACCGGAAGGCCCCATAACGGCGACGTATTCCCCTTCTTCGATCTGCAGGGAAACGTCTTTTAATACGGGAACCACCAGCTTATCCTGTTGGTAATCTTTATAGATATTGCGCAGATCCAGTATCATTCCGCCACCTCCGCGCTTTCGCCTTCCTGCTGGTAGAGCGGCGACTCGTAATTGACTTCTTCAGCATCCATAACCGTCCGGACACCTTCATACATCCCCTCCATCGGCCATGCGATAAAATCTTCTTCGGTCAGCCCGGATACGATCTCGTACTGGTTCATTTCCTCATTCAGCCCGCCCAGTTCCACGGTGCGCTTTTCCAGGCGGCCGCTGCCGTCATCCGTCCATACATACGGATCGCCGTCGTCCGTAACGATATAACCGGCATCCAGATGAATGCCTTCCTGCTGCCCCTGCCCGTAATCCGGCTCAATGAAAACATGCTGCCCCAGGATCAGCCCGTCGGAGGATTCCAGTTCCACGTAAAACGGATATTTGCTCGCGCCTTCCCCGCCGTTGTCCTCGATGTAGCCGCTGTTTTCCATGTCCGCCGTTCCTTCCGTGTCGATCAGGGAAATCTTCCCTTTCCACGTCCGGCTTTCGTCTACGCGTGAACGGACCACGACGTCCTGCCCGACCGTTAAGCCGCTGTAATAATAGCTCTGCTCATCCAGCGATCCCTTCACCCGGTAATCCCCGGTCGAAAGAATGGTCATATACGCCTGTTCCATGCCGTACATATCCATGCCGCTTTCGTTGATCTCCTTAACGACGCCCGCAATTTTGCTCGTCACCGTCGCGTTGTCAATGCTCTTCTGGTAGGAGTCGATCTCCGACTGCTTCTGCCGTTTGTCGTATTCCGCCTGTTTCAGCGAGGTCTGCAGCGACTGGATCTGCGTGGTGTAATCCAGCTGCTGGTCCTGCGGCGCATTTTTCTTCTCTTTCTGCAGCTCCGCGATCTGGGAATTGTAATTGGAAATATCGTTTCCGATCCCTTCCAGTTCCAGCTGCGCCTGTGCGATCTGCATTTCCGTTTCGCCGGTATCATAGATAAAAAGCGGCGTTCCGGCTTCTACGGACTGCCCCGCCTCCACCAGCACTTCCTTTACTTCTTTTTCGGCATCTTTTTTCACTTCCCAGGTTTCCTGCGATTCCACTTTGCCGGAATAGCTGCTGACCGCGCCGGAATCCATCCAGATCAGGTCGCCCACGCGCTCCACATATACCTTATCCTCTTTACTGCCCGAGCCTGCCCCGCCCCGGATGAGCACCGCCGCCCCCGCGGCAGCTGCAAGGACGATCACCGCCGCAATCACGATGATCAGCGTTAATTTTTTCTTATTCATGCTGTTCCTCCTCATAACGATTATCCTGCCTATGATTTTAGCATATTTATCCGGCGGAAAAGTTTAGGATTTTCTTAAGATTAGCCTAAGATTGACTGATCGTTCCCGTCATAAATGGAAATCCCGGAAAAAATCCGCTTCGTTTCCGGAATTTCGGCACAAAGCAAAAGCGGCTGCATATCCTGTCAATAAATGCTGTGGGAATGCAAAAAAGGAGTCCCCATGCCCGCAAACCAGAAGATCGAGCCGCTTTTTCGCGCGGCGTTAAACAGTACGCCGGAGGAACTGGCAAAATCCCCGGAGCTTTCCACGGGACTTGACGCCGCACAGGATCTCTGGGAAGTCATCATCAAATACACCGGCGATCTCAAACAGCTGACCGAACAGTTTCCGGACATCACCGCCGTACCCCTGTTAAACGGCTACGGGATCCTGATGGTTCCCGCGGAAGAGATCGACGCCGTGTCGTCATCTCCGATCGTCACTTATATGGAAAAACCGAAGCGTTTCTTCTTCGAAACGGATGAAGCCCGGAGCGCTTCCTGCATCGCTTCCCTGCAGCCGCCCGGTTCCTCCGCCTTCAGCGGCCGCGGCACGCTGGTCGGCATCATCGACTCCGGGATCGACTATGCGCACCCGGATTTTCGGGCAGCGGACGGCACTTCGCGCATTCTGGCGCTGTGGGATCAGACCGTCGCGCCCGACGCTTCGCTCGGCCGGTTTCCTCCGGACGGTTATGCGCTCGGCACGCTTTTTTCCCGCGAACAGATTAACGAAGCCCTAAAGGTCCCGGCGGGACGGCAGCGGGACGCGCTCTGTCCCAGTTTTGATCCTTCCGGCCACGGCACGCACGTCGCCGGGATCGCCGCGGGAAACGGCGCCGCTTCGGACGGGCGTTACCGCGGCGTCGCTTACGAGGCCTCTCTTTTGATCGTGAAGCTGAAAACGCCGGATCCGTCCGGTTTTCCCAGCACGTCACAACTGATGCAGGCGGTCGATTTCTGCATCCGCACCGCCGTTTCTTTGTCCCTTCCGCTGGCCATAAATCTGAGTTTCGGCAATTCCTACGGCTCCCACAGCGGAAGTTCGCTGATCGAAACGTATCTGGATTCCGCCGTGCAAAACGGCCGCTGCTGCATCGTCGTCGGAAGCGGAAACGAAGGCTTTGGCGGCGGCCACACCGGCGGAAGGCTTCTGGGATCGGAGTCCCGCCGCGTGGAATTTACCGTAGCCGGATACTCCGCGTCCCTTTCCATCCAGCTCTGGAAAAACTACGGAGACGAGATCCGCCTTACCATAACCGCCCCCCGGCAGAACCTTACGGTTCCGATCGCCGCCGTCCCCGGAACTTCCCGTTACCGCCTCGGCGGCACCGAGCTGATGGTCTATTACGGGGAGCCTTCTCCCTACAGCCCGTATCAGGAGATCTACCTCGACCTGATCCCGGCCGGAAGCTATCTGGACGAAGGCGTCTGGACGATCACCTTAAGCGCCCAGCGGATCATTGACGGAGTCTGGGATATGTGGATGCCCTCCGCCGCGGTCCGAAACGCCGCGACGCGTTTTCTCCTCCCGACGCCGGATATCACGCTTACGATCCCTTCGACCGCCCGCCAGGTGATCACCATCGGCGCTTACGACTCACGGCAGGACAGTTTCGCGGCTTTTTCCGGCAGGGGACCTACCTGGCAAACCAATATGCAAAAACCGGATCTTGCCGCGCCCGGCGTAGACATTACCGGCTGCGCGCCCGGCGGCGGCTACGCTGTGCGCACCGGAACCTCGATGGCGGCTCCGTTCGTGACCGGCAGCTGCGCCGCGCTCATGCAGTGGGGGATCGTCGACGGAAACGATCCGTTTCTCTACGGCGAAAAGATCAAGGCGTATCTGCAGAAAGGCGCCCGCCGCCTGCCTGCCTTTCCGGAGTACCCGAATCCGCAGATCGGGTGGGGCGCGTTGTGCTTAAAGAACAGTCTGCCGGATTTTGTAAGTTATAACTGATAAAATTTGATTTTCTTGCTTGTTTTTTCGATCTCATACGGGATAATTACCCGAAATACGTCGTTACGATGGATGAGATCGATATGAGCCAGAACGGCATCAAGCACAGGAATATCCGCGATTTTCTGACCGCAGAAGAATGGAACTAAAAAACATATGGATTTCCTGCCGAAAATCCCTTATACTATACTCGTGGCAGTTCTGAAAAACGATATTGCGAGGTGAAAAAATGGAACAGGCAAAAGTTTATTTTACAAAAACGATCACTCCGGAATCCGTCGTGAAAATGTTTGAGGTTTTAAACGTCGAGCTTCCGGGAAAAGTCGCCGTGAAAGTTCATTCCGGCGAAGAAGGGAACCAGAATTATCTGCATCCGGAATTCATGCGCCCGATGGTGGAGCATGTCAACGGCACGGTCGTAGAATGCAATACGGCGTATGCGGGCGAGCGGAATTCTACCGAGAAGCACAGAAAGCTTCTGGATAACCACGGCTGGACCAGATATTTTGATGTGGATCTGATGGACGCGGAAGGGCCGGATCTGGTGCTGCCGATCCCGGACGGGAAGATCTTAAAGGAAAACGTCGTCGGGAAAAACATCGCCGGTTACGACTCCATGCTGGTGCTCTCCCACTTTAAGGGACATCCGGCGGGCGGCTATGGCGGCGCGTTAAAACAGCTTTCCATCGGCTGCGCATCCACGGTAGGCAAGTGTCTCATCCACTCTGGCGGACTCATTACCGACCAGGAGACCGTATGGGATCATATGGCGGAACAGGACGTGTTCTGCGAGTCCATGGCGGACGCCGCGGGCAGCATCGTGGAATATTTCAAAGATAAGATCGCGTTTGTCAATATGGTCTGCAATTTATCGGTAGACTGCGACTGCTGCGCGGTTGCGGAAGATCCCTGCATGGCGGACATCGGCATTTTATCTTCGACCGATCCGGTCGCACTCGACCAGGCGTGCATGGACTTGATCTATCAGTCCGACGATCCGGGGCGGGCGCATTTCCTCGAGCGCGTCGAATCCCTGCACGGCACGCACACCATCGATGCGGCGGATGCGCTGGGATACGGAACCAAAGAATATGTACTGATCAGCGTAGATTGAGCGAAACAAAGAATCCGGCCTGCCGGATTCTTTTTCGTTTGAATAAGATTGCAAAGCATAACCGGATATCCCTGTCAATGCCATAGGGCGTACAGAAAACATTTCTGCTTTCTGTACGCCCTTTATCTTTCTGACACCTATTCCATTTTCCTCATTAAAGGAACACATATTTCAGCACGAACAGCACGGCCAATACATACATTAACGGCGTGATCTTCTTTGCTTTTCCGCAGATCAGGTTGATCACCACATAAGAGATGATGCCGACTGCGATCCCTTCGGAAATGCTGTACATCAGCGGCATCGCAAGCAGGCACAGATAAGCCGGAACCGCTTCCGTCATATCCTTAAAATCGATCTCTGCGACTGCGCTTACCATCAGAAATCCGACAAACATCAGCGCCGGAGCCGTTGCAAATCCCGGAATCGCGCAGAAGACCGGCGCGAAGAAGATCGCAAGCAGAAACAGGAATCCGGTTACGATGGAAGAAAGCCCGGTGCGTCCGCCCTCGGATACGCCCGCAGAGCTTTCCACAAAAGTCGTCGTGGTGGAAGTACCCAGTACCGCGCCCGCCGAAGTCGCGATCGCGTCCGCTAAAAGCGCCTCGCGGATCCGCAGGAGCTTGCCGTTCTTATCCAGCATGTCCGCCTTATTCGCTACGCCGATCAGCGTTCCGAGCGTATCAAACATATCGACAAACAAAAACGAGCAGATGATCACGATAAAGTCAAAAATGCGCACCCCGTCAAAATCCACCTTGAAGCACTGTCCGAACGTGGAGCCGATCGCCGTTAAGTCAAACGACGACCATGACGGAAACAGGGAATAAAATCCGGCCTCGGCGTCCACGGTATAAATGCCGACCGCCTGGCAGAGCATTCCCAGCACCCAGGTTGCAAAAATTCCGATCAGAATGGAACCTTTCACTTTTTTCACATAAAGGATCGCGATAATAAACAATCCGATGACCGCCAGCAGCGCGCTGATTCCCACCGTTGAGAAATTCTCGCGGAAATTGACGACCGATACCAGCGTGGTGTCGTCATTGACGACCAGATAGCTGTTCTGCAGGCCGATAAACGCGACAAACAGGCCGATGCCCACCGACACGCCCTTTTTCAGCGTAAGCGGGATCGCATTAAAGATCGCCTCGCGCACATTGGTCAGCGAAAGCACGATAAAGATCAGGCCCTCGATGAATACCGCAAATAACGCAAACTGCCAGGAATACCCCATGTTGCCGCATATCGTGTAGGCAAAATAGGCATTCAGCCCCAGCCCCGGTGCCAGCGCAAACGGATAATTCGCCAGCAGCGCCATCGCGATCGTTCCGACAAACGCCGCAAGCGCCGTCGCCATCAATACCGCATTCTTGTCCATCCCGGAAGCGGACAGGATATCCGGATTGACCGCCAGTATGTACGCCATCGTCATAAACGTCGTGATCCCGGCGATGACTTCCGTGCGCACATTCGTGTTGTTTTCCCTTAGCTTAAACCATTTTTCTAACATTGTTCTCTCCTTTTTCTTTTATTGAAAACCCACTTCCGCCCAATGGACGGTGCGAGGATCCTCCGTTGGAAAATTGTAAAGATCGAAAAATCACATGAACTTCTCGTAAAACTCCTCCTGCGGAACCGGCCGCCCGAAATAGTACCCCTGTACCACTTTGCACTGCATCTCTTTTAAGAGTTCGATCTGTTCCTCCGTCTCCGCCCCTTCGACGACGCAGTCAATGCCCAGTTCGTCGATCATGGCGATCAGATGCTTTAACACGATGCGGCTGCGCGGGCTTTCGGCAATCTCCTTGACCATCGACCGGTCGATCTTTGCGGTGTCGAAACGGAACCGCGACAGCATCTCCATATTGGAGTACTGCGTCCCGAAATCGTCCATCGACAGCTGGAAGCCCATCCGCTGGAGCTTCGAAGCGAGGCTGCTGATTACAATATGATCCATGTCCCCGACGCTTTCCGTGATCTCGAGCCGGATCAGCTCATGCGGCACCTGATAGTTCTCCGCGATCCGCCGGACCGTTTCAATGATATCTTCCTGCAGGAGCGTATTTTTGGAAAAATTCACGGAAATCGGCACCACGCGCCTTCCTTCTTCCATCGCCTTCTCCTGAAAACGGAACATCTCTTCCAGCACAAACAGATCGACCAGATGGATCACTTTATGCTGTTCCAGAACCGGGACAAAATGCATCGGACTGACAATGCCGAGCTTCTCCTCATAAAGGCGGATCAGCGCCTCCGCGCCTACCGTCTGCCCGCTGTTGATATTGACTTTCGGCTGCAGATAAACCCGGAAATGGCCTTTGCTGATCTCCTCCTGAATGTCCTCCATCATATAGACTTCCAGACGCTTGTCCACCTGCCGGTCGATCATCCGGCGCTCCCGGTCGTGCAGCATCATCTCCTCCGCCTGATCCATCAGGCCCTTTAAGATAATGCGGTCGCTCCAGTCATAACCGACCGCGACGCCGAACGTCAGCTCGCCGGTTTTTTTCAAAAATTTTGCGATCAGCGCTTCAAAATCCATTCTGGAAATATCCGGACAGATCACCGCAAACTCATCCTGCTCGTAGCGGAAAACCCGGTATCCGGTAAACACTTCCTTAAATACGTTCGCCAGCGCGCACAGGCGGACATTCCCGTGCTCGTAGCCGAATTCACGGTTGATATTCTTCAGCTGGACGATATCCGCCCGGCAGACGCCCATCGAATCCACCTCCCGCCAGCGGTCGCCCCAGCTGACGTAGCTCGAACGGTTCCATGCCCCGGTCAGCCGGTCGTGCTCCATCTCATACTCCCGCTGTTTCCAGAGGTTCTTGCGCAGAATATCCCCGGTCAGATAGACGCAGAACATCCGAAGCAGCGTCATCTCTCCCAGATTCTTCTTCGGATTTAAGATCAGAATGGTTCCGGCGTACTTCTCTTTCCGAACCAGTTTCTTCGCATAAACCGCCGTAATGCCATTCTGCTCCATCCGCCGGTAAAGCTCGGGCTGCTGCTCTTTGACCGCCGCGATCTCATCCAGCTGAACCACGCCTTCGCCGTCCTCCAATACCTCGTACCGGAAAATATCCCCGCTGTGGATCTCCTGAAGCAGGGCTTCTGTCAGTTCTGCGGCAGATTCCCTGTGAAATTCATTCAGGCATTCGCCAAATCCCTGTGAACTGCTCATGACGCAGATGCAGTCCGCTCCGTAATAATCCGCAATGATCTGAAGCACCTGTTTCTGCTCCTGCGGATTATCGTCATTATTAAAATGGGAGATGCACTCCTCCATCGTTTCCAAAATCTCGATCTTCGACTGCAGGGCCGTTTCCGCCGGAAACTGCTCTTCCCTGATTTCCGTTTCCGTCATTTTGTCCACCTCCTTTTTGTTTTCTTATTTTTTATGCCTATATCCGAATTAACCGGTATCGGCAAATTCTGCATACGATCAATTTCTTTTTTTCAATTTCTTCTTCGATTTCCTTTCCGGATCCGGCGGAAACGTCAGCTTCCGTCCGGCAGAAATCCCATCTCTTCGAGCACTTTCGGCAGATCGCAGAAACGCTCCGCCTCCGGCACATTTTCACAAATTGTCCCGAACCCGTAAGCGGCATGGACGAATTTTGCGCCCGCTTCCCGGCTCGCATCATGATCGCTCTGGGTATCCCCGATGTAGACTGCATCGTCGAGTCCGTTCCGCCCCCACAGAAGCCGGATATTTTCCCCTTTCTGCAGCCCGTTATTTCCGTAGCACTCAAAATCCTCAAACAGGTCTTCCATTTCGTAATATCCCAGAAACGCTTCGATATATCCGGACTGGCAGTTGCTTACGATATAAAGCGGACAACGCTGTTTCAATCGTTCCAGCGTCGGACGGACCTCCGGGTACAAAACGCCGCCGTGCGTCCCCAGATAATCGTTCTCTTCCCCGCAGCATTCCTCCAAAAGCAATCGTGCTTCTTCTTCTCCGGCCTCCGGAAACAGGAGCCGCGCAATGACATCCATGGTTTTTCCCATCACGCCCTGAATATCTTCCACCGTAAGCGGTGCCCGCGGATAGCCGTTCCTCTGCACGGCCCGGTTCCACGATTCCGCTACCTGTACGGAAGAATCCCAGAGCGTTCCGTCCATGTCAAAAATGATTCCTTTTTTCATGCTTCGTCAATTGCCTTTCCGATATCATGGCGCATGTATTTATGGTCGAAATCAACCCACTCCGCCGCTTCATACGCTTTCGCGCGCGCTTCTTTTAGGTCTTTCCCGGTCGCCGTAACGCCCAGCACGCGCCCGCCGTTCGTAACGATCTGCCCGTCTCCATTAAACGCCGATCCGGCATGGAAACAGAAATAATCCTCTTTCCCGTCAAACTTCTCCAGTCCCCGGATCGGAAAACCTTTCTCATACGCTACCGGATAGCCTTCCGAAGCCAGTACCACACAGACCGCCGCATTGTCCTCAAACTGCAGGTCGATCGTATCCAGTTTCCCGTCCACGCACGCTTCCATCACGTCGATGATGTCATTCTTCATGCGCGGAAGTACCACCTGCGCCTCCGGATCCCCGAACCGCGCATTGTATTCCAGCACTTTCGGGCCGTCTTCGGTCAGCATCAGCCCGAAGAAGATCACGCCGGTAAACGGCCGCCCTTCCTTCACCATCGCATCGACAGTCGGCTGGTAGATGTATTTCCGGCAGAACTCGTCCACTTTCTCCGTATAGAACGGACTCGGGGAAAAGGTTCCCATGCCGCCGGTATTTAAGCCCTGATCTCCGTCTTTCGCACGCTTATGATCCTGTGCGGAGGACATGATCCGGATGGTTTTCCCGTCCACGAACGAAAGCACCGACACTTCGCGCCCGGTCATAAACTCCTCTATGACCATCGTATTTCCCGCCGCGCCGAACTTCTTATCCTCCATGATCGTCTTAACACCGTCTTTCGCCTCTTCCAGCGTCTGGCAGATCAGCACGCCCTTCCCGAGCGCCAGCCCGTCCGCTTTCAGCACGATCGGAAACTTCGCCGTTTCCAGATAGGCCAGCGCCTCGGCCGGATCGGTGAAATTCTCATACGCCGCCGTCGGGATCCCGTATTTCTTCATCAGATCCTTGGAAAACGCCTTGGATGCCTCCAGAATCGCGGCATTCTTCCTCGGCCCGAATACCTTTAACCCTTCCGCTTCAAACGCATCGACAATCCCGCCGGCCAGCGGATCGTCCATTCCGATGATCGTAAAATCGATTTCTTTCTCCTTCGCAAACGCGATCAGCCGGTCAAATTCCATCGCGCCGATCGGAACACATTCCGCCAGCGACGCGATCCCGGCGTTTCCCGGCGCACAGTAGAGCTTGTCCACGCGCGGGCTTTTCGCTGCGGATGCTGCGATCGCATGTTCCCTTCCGCCGCTTCCTATGATAAAAACTTTCATTCTGATTCCTCCCGTCCTGTCTGCTGTTCTGATTCCAGGATCCGGACCTGTCCGTCCTGAACCGATACCCTTCCGTTTGCGATCAGATCGACCGCCTGCGGCAGGATCACCCATTCCGCCTGTTCCATTACCCGCTTCTGCAAAATCTCCGGGGTATCGCCCGGCAGGACTTCGACCGCCTTCTGCAGGATGATCGGCCCGGTATCCGTTCCCTCATCCACAAAATGCACCGTCGCCCCGGTCACTTTCACGCCGCGCGCAAGCGCACCCTCATGCACCTTTAACCCGTAATAACCCTTTCCGCAGAAAGACGGGATCAGGGACGGATGGATATTGATGATGCGGTTTCGGTATTTTTCGATCACCTGCGGCGGGATCACCACCAGAAATCCGGCCAGTACGACCAGATCCGCCGCAAACGAATCCAGCGTTTCCAGAAACGCCCGGTTAAACTGCTCCCGGCTCCCGTAATCCTTCGGAGAAACGCAGACAGCCGAAATCCCGCGGCCGGCCGCGCGCTTTAGGGCATACGCATTCGGATTATTGCTGATCACGCCCGCGATCTGCGCATTGGTGACGGTTCCCCGGTCGATCGCATCCATGATCGCCTGTAGATTTGTTCCCCCTCCGGAAACGCATACCGCTATTTTCAGCATATGGTTACTCCTTTTTCTCCGTCTTCGATCCGGCCGATGAAATACGGCGTCTCGCCCGCAGCGCGGACGGCTTCGGCCGCCTTGTCCGCGTCGGCAGGATCGACCGCAAAGATCATACCGATTCCCATGTTGTATGTATTGTACATCACTTTCTCTTCCACGCCGCCGTCTTTGGCCATCATCCGGAAGATCGGAGGCACTTCGTAGCTTTCCTTCTCGATCACGGCCCGCTTTCCTTCCGGAAGCATCCGCGGGATATTCTCATAGAAGCCGCCGCCGGTAATATGGCTGCACGCTTTGATGCGGACGCCCGCATCTTTCACTGAACGGAGCGCTTTCACATAGATCTTGGTCGGCACAAGCAGCGCCTCGCCCAGCGTGGTTCCCAGTTCTTCAAAACGGGTATTCAGCGTCTCCTCATTCATGCGGAAGATCCGGCGCACAAGGGAAAATCCGTTGGAATGGACGCCGGAAGAAGCCATTCCGACCAGCACATCGCCCGCTTTGACCTCCGCGCCGGTAATGATGTCCTTCTCATCCACGACGCCGACCGCAAAACCGGCCAGATCGTATTCGTCCTCCGGGTAAAAGCCCGGCATCTCCGCCGTCTCCCCGCCGATCAGCGCGGCTCCCGCCTGACGGCAGCCTTCCGCGACGCCGCCTACGATATCCGCGATCTTCTCCGGATAATTCCTGCCGCACGCGATATAGTCCAGAAAAAATAATGGTTCTCCCCCGGCACATGCGATATCGTTCACGCACATCGCAACGCAGTCAATCCCCACGGTATTGTGCCGGTCCAAAAGAAACGCCAGTTTCAGCTTCGTCCCGACTCCGTCCGTACCGGACACAAGCGTCGGTTTCTCCATGCTCTTAAACGCTTCCATGGAAAAAGCGCCGGAAAATCCGCCCAATCCCGTCAATACCTCCGGGCGCATCGTCCCCTGCACATGCTTCTTCATCAGTTCCACGGATCGGTAGCCCGCTTCAATATCCACACCGGAACTCTTATAATCCATTGTTTTTCCTCCTAGCATAATAATGGGAGTTCTCTCCCGACTGATACCTATTATATTAAAAAAACGCAAAAGTTACAACCGGAAAATCCCTATTGTTTCCATTTACTCCGCCTCGGTCATCAGTTTTTCATACGCCGCCCTGCGCACCCAGACGCCGACGGAACCGCCGTCTGCCGCAAAAACGCCGCCGCCCGACGCATCGAGCCTGACCGGCTGGCGGTACGGATGCAGGACATCGTAAAGCGTTTCGCCGACAAACGATCCGGAAACCAGCATATATTTTTCGCCGCCCGCAGAGTCCGACAGCAGGACCGCAAGGCCGGAACCCGGATGCTCGGCATCGCCGCTCCGCGTAAAACCGACGATCGAACTGTCGTCAAAATAGTTCTTCTGGCCGCCGTAGGCGTAAGCCGCGCGGATGCGGCAGAGTTTCTTAAGTCCCGGCACCGGCGCAATCTTATCGTGCGGGATCCCGTAATAATCGCCGTAAAAGACACACGGGATCCCCTTGTCCCAAAGCAGGATCAGCGCGTAGGCCAGCGGCTTGAACCACGCCGGAATAAAGGAAACGAGCGCCTGCCCCGGCTGAGTGTCGTGATTGTCAACAAACGTCACGGAATTGTCCGGCCGCGCTTCGGTCAGCGTGCCTTTTAAAATGCCAGCCATATCAAACGCCCCGTTTGAAGTCGCCGCCTGAAGGAACGCAAAATGCAGCGGAACGTCAAACAGCGAAAGGCTGTTTTCCGTCACATCCAGATAATGCGTCAGTTTTCCGATCTCTTTGGACCAGTATTCCCCGACCGTAAAGAAACTGCTGCCCTTATGCGCCCGCATGGCTTTCAGCCATTCCCGGTAAAAATCAAAGCTGATATGCTTGACGGCGTCCAGACGGAAGCCGTCCATATGTACGGTATCCAGATACCATTTTCCCCAGTCCGTCACCGCCTGTACCGTCTTAGGATTGTCCGTATCCAGATCCGCCCCCATCAGGTAGTCGTAATTGCCGTTCTCGCTGTCCGTCTCGCGGTTCCATTTTTTTCCGGCAAAACAGAACACCCCGTTCTGCTTCGATGCTTCGTCCCAGTCGGTCCCGCTGAAATCGGAAACATCCCACGTTTTCCGGGAATACTTCCCCGCCCGCCCCGGAAACTCGAATTTCGTCCACGCGGTGATCGTGCGCTCGCCGATCTCCTTTCTGCGGTCTGCGGCGTCGTCTACTTCCACCCGGACGGTTTCCGTGCCGTCCGCGCCCATCATGTGATTCAGCACCACATCCGCGAGTACCTCGATCCCCTGCTTCTGCAGCGCGGATACCGCGGCCAGATATTCCTCTTTCGTGCCGTACTTGGTCGCAACGGATCCCTTCTGGTCAAATTCGCCCAGATCGTAGGTGTCGTAAACGTCATAGCCCACGCTTTTGCTCCCCGCAGCCCCTTTGTAGGCCGGCGGGAGCCACACCATATCGATCCCGTTCTCCTTTAACGACTCCGCCTGTGCCGCCGCGCGCTTCCAGAAAAGCCCGTCCTCCGGCAGATACCATTCAAAATACTGCATCATTGTTTTGTTGTCCATTGTTTTCTCCTCTTTCGTTGAATAAAGAAACAGGACATACCGCGTATGCCCTGCGCATTTTTAATAATTTTTGTAGCCGACCTCCTGCAGACGCGCGTCCTTCGCTTCCACCTGCTCCTTTAAATTCTTCGAATATTCCTTTAAGCGGTTTAAAAGCGCATCATCCGACGTCGCCAGGATCTTTGCCGCGAGGATTCCCGCGTTTGCGCCCCCGTTGATCGCCACGGTCGCCACCGGGATTCCGGTCGGCATCTGCACGATGCTGTAAAGGCTGTCCCGACCGCCTAACGACGTGGTATGCATCGGGATCCCGATCACCGGCATCGGAAAGATCGCCGCGCACATGCCCGGCAGATGCGCCGCCATGCCCGCGCCCGCGATGATCACTTTGTAGCCTTTCGCTTCCGCGCTTTTTGCATATTCAAAAAACACATCCGGTTCGCGGTGTGCGGAAATGATCGTCATTTCATAACTGATCCCCAGCTCTTCCAGAATATCCGCCGCTTTCGCCATAACCGGCATATCCGAATCGCTTCCCATTACAATTCCTACCTGTGCCATTTTGTTTTTCCTCCCTCTATATCGCAATGTATCCATGTAGCCCTAGTCCCCGAACGGCCGGTTCAGTTCCCCGGTTCCCGGTACCACAAAGCGTCCGTCCCGGATGATGTCCTCCGTCGAGCCGTCCGCCCGGACCGCCGTGATCCGCCCCAGTTCGTCATACGGGATCGTGATGTCCGTATGGCAGTTGAAATACGCTTTGGAAATATCGCTTTTCCTTAAAATAGAAATCTCGTTATCCCGCGCTGCGATCGCCTTTCCGTCGGGATTGTACGTCATGTGGTCCTCGTCGTAAGTATAGCAGGTGTCCCCGACCGCAAAATGAGGTCCTGTTTTCTCTGCAATCAAGATCGGCAGCTTATCGGCGATCTGGAATTTCTCCGCCATGCAGAACGCCGTCGTATTCGTTCCAATCGCAAACTCGCCCATCGGCAGCGTTTCATGATGCATCAGGATATTGTCGCGGATGTATTCACGGTTCTTTTCCTCGTCGTCAAAATTCGTACAGGTATAGGAAACCACCATGCCGTCTTTGAAATCCAGCTCCAGATTCCGGTAATCCAGCCCGTTTAAATAGACCTGGCCGACATGCAGTTTTCCGTTCGTCCCCGCCAGCACCGGCGTGGTAAACACTTCCCCGACCGGGATATTGACGTCCGCCACGCAGTTTTCAAACGCCGTCTCTTTTTCGGGATCCGACAGCGGGAAGATCCGCACGGACAGATCAGTCCGGTTCCCTTCCGCCCCCAGGATATGCACCGACTCCGCCGTATCGAGCACGTCGATCAGCTTCTGCTGCATATCGCGGTAGAGCATGTAATCCAGCGTATTGATCTTAACCGTTTCCGCAAAAATCGCCGGATACTGCTCCCCGATCGCCGGAACCGGATACGCAATAATGGTAAAACTGCGCTCCTCTCCGTGGATATACTGATTCATCATCTGGGAAAAACGGCTTTTCTGCTCTACGGCAAGCTGCTGCTGTTTCCCCGAATAACGGAGATTTTCCTCTTTCTGCTCCGGAGAAAACGGTTCCTCCCCGAACACTTCGATCACCGCCGGGCCTGCGTAGCCCGCGGCTTCTTTCTGATATTCCTCAAACAGCACCTGATACGCCTCCAGGCTGCGCTCGACAAACGCCTTGTCCATCCAGAGCGCGGCATCCTCCTTGTGGTCGTAATCATACTGCCGGTTCACGGGCGTGGAATACGGTTTGACGACCGCTTTCAGCCCCATTTTCTCAAAATTGCGGACGGTGGCGCGCACCATGCGCTCAAAGCCCAGCGGATAGCGGATCTCGACCGTCGTCTTAATGCTTAGATCCTTCCTGCCCGCTTCAAAGCCGAGGCGGTATCCTTCCGTATAGGTATCCGCCATTTTCTGTATTTCCTCTTCCGGCAGCTTTGCCAGATAGGCGGCGCTTCCCGTCTCATTTTCCCCGACAAAACGCCCGTAGCGGTACAGATACGCCTCATCGGACAGATCCGCTTCCATCAGGATCCCCGTCTCATAATCGTATTCCGGGAAAAACAGGCGCGCCAGCTGATCGCGCTGAAAGATCTCGGAATTGTCATGCATAAATGACGCGATCCGGTTTTGGAGCGTTTCGGGCGTCCTCTCCTCTTCGTCTTCCATGCAGTTATAAAGCTCGATCAGCAGTTCCGCATAAAGGCACAGCTCCTGTGCGTTTCCCTCCATCAGATGCGGGACTCCTGTCTGCATTCTCGCAAAAACAGCGGAAAACATCTGCCCGAATTCCTTTCCCAGCCGCTTTACGGCATACGCCGGATCGGCAAAACTTTTCTCATAATTTCCCGGCAGGAACGGCCCGTACAGTATCCGGTTATATTCCCGGCCGCGCTCTGCGGCCTCCTGCGTTCCAGCAGCCTGTGCACTGGTTTCTCGCGCGCCAGCCTCCTGTGCACTGGTTTCCTGCGCGCCAACCGTCTGTGCACCGGTTCCCTGCGCGCCAGCCTCCCGGAAAATCCGCTCCTGTCCGAGCAGATACCCGGCGGCCTCCTTAAAATAATCATCAAACGCCCCGCCAAGCCCCGGCGCATCCGCGATCTCCCGGAGACGCTCCGCCGCAAGCTGCAGGCGCTCCCCGTACGCTTCCATGATCCCGCGGACTAACTTCTGATAATTCATCATTCCCTCCTGTTGCCATAATTCCGTTTCCGCCGCAGCTTTCTGCGGCTTCTCTGCCGTCCTGTCACCGTCCTGTCATAAGAGAAAACCCATGACATAAGTGCCGATCCAGCACCCCGCAGCAAAAAGCGAGGTCAGAAGCGCCAGACGCGGGAAAAACTGAAACGAATTTTCCTCCCTCATGCTCTGCAGCGAAAGCACCAGCGTCACCAGCGTTCCCAGCATCGCCAGCACGCCCGCGCTGCCGTAATAGGCGGACAGATTCCCTTTCCCGCAGAACGCCAGAAACAGAAACGCAAAATACACCGCCAGAATGGCCAGCGCCGCCGCGAATGCGGCGATTCCTTTTTTGGAATGTTTCTTCTCGGTAAATTTGTAGCGGTTGCGTCTTTTTCTTCTGAGGCTCATGCCCTGTTCTCCTGTTTCGGTTTCTTACTCTTTTTTCTTTTTATTTTCCGGCGCGTAAAGAAGAAATATACCAGATAACCCAGAAAACTGCCCACGGTATTCAGCAGCAGATCATCTACGTCAAAACAGCCGATCTTAAAGATCAACTGGAGCAGTTCGACGCCCAGGCTTAATTCAAAACCGAGCAGCACCGTAAAAAACAAATTTTCCCCGCGCCTCGTCAATTTCGGCAGGAAATAGCCGAACGGCATAAATGCAAGGACATTTCCCACTACGTTTAACAGCAGAGGCTCGTAACCCATCACTTTCCGGTAAACAAAAAACCGCTTGATCTCCCGAAACAGAGTCAGATTATATCGGTACTGATGCTCCCCTGTTCTTCCCATAGATTCTGAGAAAAACACCAGATAAAACAGGAGGATCAGATAAGCGGCAAAGAGTACCAGTTCTCCTATTTTCAGTTTGTGTTTATTTGCATCCATACTGCTCATAATAACGGTCGATCGCAGCCTTAAGCGTATCGTCGATCACCACTCTGCCCTGGCACTCGCGCTGATACAGATGCTCTGCTACTTCTTCCATAGTAACGATCGCGCGCGCCTCGAATCCGTACTTCGTGCGGATCTCATCCAGTGCGCTTTCTTTTCCTCCCAGACCGACTTCCATGCGGTTTAACGATACCATCAGGCCCTTGATCGTGATATCCGCCTGCGCCTTGAAGATCGGAACCGTCGCCTCAATGGACTTGCCGGAGGTCGTCACATCCTCGATCATGACCACGCGATCGCCGTCCTTTAAGCTGCTTCCGAGCAGGATCCCCGCGTCGCCGTGATCCTTGGCCTCTTTCCGGTTGGAGCAATAACGGATCTCTTTCCCATAGAGCTGCGAATAGGCGATGACCGTGGCAACCGAAAGCGGGATCCCTTTGTACGCCGGCCCGAACAGCACGTCGAAATCGTCCCCGAAATTGTCGTGGATCGCCTTTGCATAATATTCGCCCAGCTTCTTTAGCTGCGCTCCCGTCACATACGCCCCCGCATTCATGAAAAACGGGGACTTCCTTCCGCTCTTTAATGTAAAATCACCGAATTTCAGTACGTCGCATTCCACCATAAATTCGATAAATTCCTGTTTGTATGATTCCATTTTCCTTAACCTCCTGTACATCGGTTTCATACTATCATAAAATATTTGTTTTTTCAATCGGTTTCATGCGTTTGCAGCGGATGTAAAAAAGCGAAAAAGGGGATACAAATGAAAAATTCTGTGGTAAACTGGGAAGCAGGAGGATGAAAAATGGCAGATATCTTTGATTATTTGGCATGGCGGGGCGACCTGTCATGGAAACAGAGCGGATTTAACGAAGTGGACGGAATGATCCTGGCGCAGCTGGCCTACGTTCCGTTTGAATATTTTACGCCGCCGCTGCCGGAAGGCTTTTCTTCCGTGAAAGAGCTTGCGGCGAATGCCCTGTCCGATGAACGCTTAAAAACCGAAAAACGCTGGAAACAGGAGGACGACCGGCTCTTAGCGGCTCTGGCGGACAGCCGGCGCTTCGGCGGCATCGGCGTGGGATTTGCGGGAAACCGGCTGGACGAAGAGATGCAGACTCAGTTTTTCGCCGTAACCTTAAAACTTTGCGACGACCTTTTTTATATCGCCTTCCGCGGCACGGACAGCACGCTGGTCGGCTGGAAGGAAGATCTAAACATGTCCTACCTCTGTCCGATCCCCGGACAGAAAATGGCGGTGGAATATGTCCGGCAGATCGCACCGGTCATCAACGGGCGTATTCTTCTGGGCGGTCATTCCAAGGGCGGAAACCTCGCCGTCTATGCGGCTTCTTTCTGCGGAGAGGAGATTCAGGACCGGATCGGCGACGTGTACAATTACGACGGCCCCGGTTTTTTCGACAATGTTCTTCAGACAGACGGCTACCGCCGGATCTGTTCCCGGATCCATACCTATGTACCCCAGTTTTCCATCGTCGGTATGCTTTTTCGGCGGGAGGAATCATACGGCATCGTACACAGCACGGAAACCGGGATCCTGCAGCACAACCTGTATTCCTGGGATATTCTGGGAAAAACTTTCGTTCTGCGGGAATCCGTAACCGGAGGCAGCCGGTTCGTCGATTCCACGATCAAGGACTGGAGCATGAACATGACGCCGGAGCAGTTTAAGAGCTTTTCCGATGCCGTATACACGGTTCTTGCGGAAACGAACGCCCATACGCTGCGCGAACTGAAAGAAAACTGGTTCGAGTCCGCCAAAAGCATCGTCCACTCCATGAACGGCATGGATAACGAAACACGCGCAGCCGTTACTGAAGTCCTGCATCTGTTTGTCCGGAGCGCGGAAAAAGAAGCAAAAGGGAGAAACCGATGACTGCTGCCGCTTATTATCCTTCCCCGCTGGGAAGGATCCTGCTTGCCGAAGAAAACCACGCCCTAACCGGGCTCTGGTTTGAAGATCAGAAATATTATGCGGATACCCTGAAACAAGAAACGGCGGTTTTGGCTCCGGATTCCGAAGTCCTGCAGCAGGCCGCCCGCTGGCTTGACCGCTATTTTCAGGGAGAAAAGCCCTCACCCGGCGAATTGCCCCTCGCCCCGGAGGGAACGCCGTTTTGCAGGGAAGTCTGGAAGATCCTCTGCGAAATTCCCTACGGAGAAACCGTCACTTACGGCCGGATCGCCAGGCGGATTGCCGCATCCCACGGCCGGCAGAACATGTCCGCACGGGCAGTCGGAAACGCGGTCGCTCACAATCCGATCTCCATTATCATTCCCTGCCACCGCGTGATCGGAACCGGCGGCCGGCTGACCGGATACGCCGGAGGGCTCGACCGGAAACGAAAACTTCTTGCGCTCGAGGGCGCGGTGCAGGGGCTTTTGCTGTGACCACACGATCCGGGATCTTACGGCGGTTCAAGATCTTACGGCGATCCGGGTTCTTACGGTGGTTCGGAATCTTACGGTGGTCCGAGATCTTACAGCGGTTCGGGATCTTACGGTGATCCCGCATCTTACGGTGGTTCGAGATCTTACAGCGGTTCAGTATCTTACGCCATACCGGTTTCCAGCGTTTCATTCATGCTTCCGGTCCGATATCCCGCCAGATCCATAGAAATATAAGAAAATCCATAGCTTTTGAACTCTTTTACGATCTTATCCCTGACAGCGGTTTCGATCAGCTTTCCAAATTCTTCCGGCGCGATCTCGATTCTTGCCATCCTGCCGTGGATGCGCACGCGAACCTGATGAAATCCCATATCCAGCAGAAGCTGCTCCGCCCGGTCCACCATCCTCAGTTTCTCTTCGGTAATGGTTTCCCCGTACACAAAGCGCGAAGCCAGACATGCGAACGACTGTTTTTCCCAGGTCGGCAGGTTTAAGTATCTCGACAGGGCCCGGATATCCGCTTTTGTAAAGCCGCAATCTCTCAGCGGGCTCTTGATCCCAAGCTCCGCCACTGCCAGAAGCCCCGGCCGGTAATCGCCGTTATCGTCCAGATTGGAACCTTCCACAACGGCTTCCATTCCGTTTTCGTCAGCGATCGCCTGAATTTTCCCAAAAAGCTCTTTTTTGCAGAGATAACAGCGGTTCTTGGGATTCTGCGCAAACCCTTCAATGTTCAATTCTTCGGATTCACACGCAAAATGCCGGATGCCTTCTTTCCGGCAGAACGCTTCCGCCTCATTGTATTCCCGCTGCGGAAACGAACAGGATTTCGCCGTTACGGCAATCACCCGGCCGTCTAATGCATCAGCGGCCGCCTTCAGCAAAAACGTCGAATCCACGCCGCCGGAAAAAGCGACTGCTGCGGAATGAAGTCCTTTGCAATAGCTGATCAAATGTTCGAATTTCTCTTTCTGTTCCTCTGTAATCTGTTCCATGCCAGAATCCCCCGTTTCAAATAAGCCCAGGCGGTACGGCAGCCCGCCCCGGCCGTCTATTCCCTATTAAACTTATAGGTTTTATTATAAAGAGAAGGAATATTCCTGTCAATTGTTTCTTATTTTTATTTATCGCGGTTTTTACACATATGATCCTTATCGTTTTTCATCACGCCGATTTTTATGCATACGATTCTTATCGTTTTTCATCACGCCGGCTTCTACTCATACCGGATTTTTTTCCGCAATTCCTCTTTGATCGGTAACTGTTCCAGTTCCTTTGCGTTTTCCGTATGGATCGGATAAATCGTTTCTTCCGGTTCCACCGCATTGATGACCTCCGCGATCAGTTCCGCCGACGCGTGCCCGCCCGTATGCATGTATTCCACATGGCTGCACGAATCCAGAAATTCCCGGCAGCGGCGGTCATAGGCTTTATGCTCCGGATTTAAGTATCCTTCCCACATTGAATAAACTACAATCGGATCAAACTCCTGAAAGCGTTCGATCCATTTCCGGTACGGTTTCTCGGCTTTTATGACCGTGCAGAATCCCTGTTTCCGCATGAGCTCTTCCTGTTTGATCGTTTTTCCCGCCTTCGCAAGGAAGATCTCCGCATCCGGATCATATTCGTAGACATATTTAAAATCATACGGTCCTAAGGAAGTGCCCGTTTCCTTTCGCTGGTTATTTATACCGTTCCGGTATTCTTCCGTCGTCTTTTCCCAGTTATTTACGCTGTTCCGATATTCTTCCGCCGTCTTTTTCCGATTACTTATGCTGTCCCGATATTCTTCCGCCGCCGACCGGAAATGGCTGATCTGCTCACAGACATACCGGCTGGCAAACATTTTGATGTGCCGGCTTTGCGCCGCCTGATAAAAAGTCGCCAGCGTATCCGCATTGGTGGAGGAGCAGATCAGGAACACATATCTGTGCTTCTGAAAAAGCCGGATGCAGTCTTTCAGCAGCTCCGCCTCGGAATATGCCGTTTCCGCCCGTCTGCTTAACATGGTGCCTTCCGTGATCAGAACATCAATTTTCCGCGTCCCGTTCTGACGGATATATCTGCGGATCATCGGAATGATTTTCTTCCCGCGGTAGCCGTGCCCCCGGAAATCCCCTGTGTGTAAGATGGTCTGATCCGGCGTTTCCAGCAGATACATGTAAGCGTCAAAAGCGGAATGGTCGACCATATACGGCGTGATGCGGATATCCTGAACGGAAAAAGTTTCCGCCGCTTTGACTTCATGGATCCTGCTGTCATCCCGCAGGATCCGAAGCGCTTCCTCATCTTTTATGTATTTTGCTATGGTGGTCATGACCTGCCGGGTGACTTTTCCCATGTACAGAGGAATACCCGGCGGTATTTCCCGGAATCTTCCGATATGGTCGCCATGATAATGCGTGAAAAGAACCGCGTCGATGCGCTCCGCCTCCCAGTCAAATTCCAGAGCCGCCGCGCTTTCCGTTCCCGGCAGATTTTCTCCGAAATCGATCATAATTCCCGCTTTCGCAGAAGAAACCACGGTGACGCACCTGCCGATCTGATTCCTATTGTAAATCGTTATCTCCGCCATCGCGTTCCTCCCGCAGCCATTCCCAGCCTAATTTTTCTTCCGCCGCCGATCGGATCCTGCTTTGGGCCTCCTCGGCATCACACCGGCGCACCGGGCCCATGTACGCGATTTCCTCTTGTATTTCATATTTTAATCTCGGCGGCATATTTCTGTAAAAACAATCCGAAATTTCTCCGGGTTCCCCTTTTAGCGCCAGCGCGATCGTGGAAACATCCAGTTCTGCGATCAGCGCCTGCATTTCCTCTGCGCTCCGCGGCAGGATGCCGGATAATCCGCCTTCGTATTCCGGTTTTGTGCGTATTTTGGCGATCAGCTGCTCCAGTTTTTCGCGGATCTGATCGATTTCTTCCTCCTTAATGGCAGACGCTGACTGCAGGATCATGAAATACCGGCTTTCGTTTACATGCGTTTTCACCAGATCGATCGTTTTTTCATCCAGATACGGGATCACCTTGTCGATTTCGTAAAAATCCGCCGTCCGAACCGCGGCCTTCCATTCCTCCTCCGTCAGGCCGGACAGACTGCCGGAGATGTTTTCCAGACAAGCATTTTCCCGTTCCGACAGAAAAGATTTGATTTCTTTTACCATTTTCAGTTTCTGATCGAGGCCGATCCGTTTTCTTCTGTCAAACGATAGAAGATCCTTCGGGATCACCGCACGGAATACCGCCTCCACCATGTAAGGGTTCTCGCCCGCCTGGATCATCAGGATCCCCCTAGCATACAAAAAATACAAAAGCGCTTCCAGCCCGTTGTAGTTTCCGCTCAGAAACCCCAGCGTCATCAATTCCGCAATCAGCGCAGGATCTGTGCCGTCTACGACAAGCTCTGCCATATCCCCGATTTCCCGGCACAGAGGCATGTCTTTCGGAATGATCCCCGTCTCATATTCGAGCGCGAGCACTCCCTCAGACCTTGCCTTTTGGGAAAGCCGCATGATTAATTCATAGGCTTCGCGGATCCTGTCCGGATTTTCTTTCACGATCGTTCGGATATCCGCGTCAGCGACCGCACGCTCCCGGATTTCTTTTAATTCGCTCATAGACTACCCTCCTGTCATACTTCCGTGCAACTGTTTTTAATTTCAAAATTATATTTCCGATTATATTTTCGATCAACAGTTTTATTTCAAATAACCAGCAAGCGAGCGTACATAAGCCGTCCGCCGCTCCGCCATGCTGCCGCCTCTCTCCGGCCGCCGGTCATGCAGGATCCGGTTCATAATGCTTTTGTCTTTCTGCACCATCCGGCTCAGCTGCGCAAGCCACTCTTCCTGCGCATCCAGACTGCCCTCATAAGCGTCAAGCAACTGCTTATACGGCAGATTGCAGTCCGGCGCATCGGAAAATGGATTGTAATAATCGGTCAGATTGACAGCGCAGATTCCGTTTACCGCCATGCGCCCCTGCAGCTGCGGACAAAGCATCCACTGGCCGTAATCGTTTTCCGCAAAGCCGCTTTCCCACGGTTCTTCCCGGTTGACAAGCACCCCTTTTACCGGCGGAAGAAACGGCGAAGCGGCGCTTGTGAGGATCGTTCCGGACGGATACGGAAGCCTCTGACAACGGAAAGCCGCCCCGATCGTTTCCCGGCTTCCGATGATTTCCCCGTCATGCCTTACGATCAGCTGCTCCATGCATTGGTACTGCTGCCTTTTTTCTTCCAGTTCCAGAATGCTGGCTACCGCATAATACAGTCCGGCAGTATCTTCTTTCTGTCTGACATTTTTTTCGATGTATTCCAAAAAAGCCGAGATGGCGGCTCCCTTCGCAGGAAAGATCAGATCCGGCAGCAATTCCTCTTTCTGTCCCATATAATAAATTTCCAGCCGGTAAAGCAGCTCCCGCCCGGACGCTTCGGCTTCTTCGGACAATGCCGCTTCCATACGCCGGATCCTGCCGCCGATCTGTTCCCGGACGGTGCCGTCTGCACCCTGATACAGTTTTTCCAATCCGCTTCGCTTTTCCCGCATGGTCCTGTGCGGCGCCATGCAGATGCAGTCGGCCATCTGCGCCGCATCCGGCGCGACATGCTCCGCAATCCATTCCGCCATAGGCTTTGAATAAATCCATTCTTTTATATCGAATCTTTCTGCCATCCCCGTTCCCCCTCCGCAGGCGTATCTTCTGGCTGCCAGTTTTTATGCTGACTCCATTCTAGCACATGCGCTGCCGCTTCAGGGACACAGTTATGTCATCCACACTCCTTTGAACGCAAAAAAGGTACATGGTTTACAATTTATGTTCCATGCGCCTTTACGCTGTTATTTTGATATTAAATTATTGATTATGCCAGTTGCATAATTTCGGCTTCTAATTCTTTGATGTCACTGTCAATCAAATCAGGAAAACAATCAGATACTTCATCAATTTTTATCTTTCCTAATTTCAAAAGCCTACGGGCATTTTCCTTTGTTTCTTCGTATCGCTCACTCTTGATAAACGACTTCATTTGAAATCATCGTCGTATTCGTTTCCGTCTCCGTAAAGAGATGCTTTCAGCATTTTTACGGAATTTCGGCCAAGCGGATCAGAAATTAGTTTTTTGCTTTGGTTGCATTTTTAGCATCAATAGCAGATTTCGTATCTTTGTAGAGTTTTGATTCATGGTTTGTCAATCCAAGAATAATTGCTGAAACAAATCCCGCTTTTGAATTGTCTTCAATACCATTTGAACGAAGGAAATTAGCACAAGTTAATGTGTATCGCCTTAACTCTTTTTCACTGCCGCCCCTGTTCCCGCAAATCGAGCTAAGACAATATCAACATCTTTTTCATATTGTGAAATCGACACAATCGAGTTATCAATAAAGCCATCCTCTAAATTTTGTTATTTCTTCGCTTGCTTTGCTCATAACTACTCCTCCAAATATGTATATCGGTAGCTATCTGATTATTCCCAACTCTGTTTTTCAACGAACCACTTCAAATGAAAAGTTGCTTCTTCAAATGTCGCTGCAACCGGCTCAGTCAAAAACGCTTTTATCGTTTTCAGCACCGTATCGAAATCGTCTGTTCTCGTGCCGATCTTTCGGCAAAACGCTTTCCATTTCTTTTGCATTTCCGCGTCACTGCCAAAATCCATGACCTGCTCAAACTGCTCAACAGTAAAGTGGTGCCCACGGTTTTCAAAGGTCTTTCTAAGCGCTTTGGTGAGCGTTGCGCCGTCGAAATCGAACTTATTTGCGAGATAATAAAGGTCGTAATAGTCTTTCATTCGGCTGGAGAACTCCATCAAACTGAGGATCGCATCAAGCTTTTCGGCAACAGTCGTTTCCAGCGAATATGTGTTCACCGTTGGTGGTTCAAAACCCGCAAGCTGTGTCGGGATTTTTCGTTTTTCCTGCTTTGGGACGATAACGTCACCGACGCCGAAGTCAATGCCGAAGGGAGTTCTGGTATTTTTGATCCGGGCAATCATAGACGCGCCGATTCCGGCGTACTTTTTGGCAACCGCAATGGGTGTCACGTCCTTGATTTCAAAGGTTATGAAATCATTGCCGGTTTCAGTTGCGATGATTTCTTCCAGTACCGCTTTGAGCTGATCAGGTGTGTTGGGTATCTTTCTTAGCAGAAAATCAACGTCAACGGTGACACGGCTATCGAAGTCGGTAAGGGAGTAGATAAATAGTCCGCCTTTCAGAAC
>CANQDS010000015.1 GCA_947593655.1 uncultured Lachnospiraceae bacterium
CAATAAGGGGATCCGTTTCCGCGTGACGGATGAAAAACTGCTGGAAGAAACCGGCGGCATCGTTCAGGGGATGAGCGGGAGCCCGATCATTCAGAACGGGAAGCTGATCGGCGCGGTCACGCATGTGCTGGTCAGCGATCCGGCGAAAGGGTACGGGATCTTTGCCGAGACGATGACCGGGCGGCAGGAATAAGTAAGAAAACTGCGGAGATGAAAAGCCGCCGATGCGGCGGAAATAAACAGGAGGGTGCATATGAATCATAAAAAGAAAACATCTTATTACGCCGTGGTGACGGGCGCAAGCTCCGGAATCGGCGCAGAACTGGCAAAAAGGCTGGCAGAAGAGGGATTTTCCCTCGTGCTTACCGCAAGGCGCAGGGAGCGCCTGCAGCAGCTGGCGGAGGAACTGAAAGAGGAAGGACGCGACTGCATCGTTTTTCCGGCGGATCTGTCCAAACCGTCCGAATGCAGGCGGCTGATGATGGAACTCGAAGGCTTAAAAGTCGCGGTTTTTGTCAATAATGCGGGATTCGGGGACTGCGGGAGCTTTTTAGAAACGGATGACGGGAAAGAAATGCAGATGATCGACGTCAATGTCCGGGCGGTCCATCTGCTGACCAAGCTCATGCTTCAGAAGATGCAGAAGCAGAAGAAAGGCTATCTGCTCAATGTGGCGTCATCCGCGGGACTGATGCCCGCGGGACCGTATATGGCATCATATTACGCATCGAAAGCCTATGTCACAAGCCTGACGCGGGCGGCCGCAGAGGAACTCCGGGAAAAGAAAAGCCCGGTCTATATCGGCTGCCTGTGTCCGGGGCCGGTGGATACGGAATTTAACGACAGGGCAAACGTGGAATTTGCCCTGCCGGGCATCAGCGCGCAGTACTGCGCGGATTATGCGATCCGCCAGATGAAAAAGCGCAGGGTGGTCATCGTGCCGACGCTTACCATGAAAGCGGCGGTGTTCTTCGGGCGTTTCGTGCCGCAGGATCTTCTGATCCGGATCACGGCACGCCAGCAGAAGAAGAAAATGCAGTAGTTCTCTGCTGATCTGGCGCGGGTGTGAAAAGCAGCTACTGATATTTTTATCTATAAAAATATCGATATTAAGATTGATGTTTTTCTGGCTTCTGCGTATAATATAAGCAGAAGAGGAAATACTGCCCGTAGAAGGAGCCTGGTACTGTCCCGCGAACGGAGTGAGCCAATGACAGTACTGGCATCCGACAAGTCTGAGTCAGATATAGACTTATGTTGATAGAGGAGGAATGGTTTATGAGCGAACTGTCTGTTATGGGTGTTATGAGATCCATCGTTCCCATTACCCGCTTCAATAAAGGCGAGGCCAACCGGATTTTTGATGAGGTGGCATCCAGCGGTACGAAGATTGTGATGAAAAACAATCGTCCGGCCTGTGTGTTAATGTCTCCAGATCAGTATGAGTCCCTGATGGAGATGGTTTCTGATTATCTTTTGCAGGAAGAAGCAGAAAACAGGATGGCACATTATGATCCAGGCACATCCCTGTCCCAGGAGGATATGATGAAGGAACTGGGGATTGCCGAGTCCGATTTGGATGATATAGAGGTAGAAATCGAATAAGGAGCTGTGCAGATGAAGTGGAAGATCGAGTACATCAATGAAGCGCAGCGGGATTTGAAGCGGCTGGATCCTTATAACCGGAAAGCAATTTTGAAAGCGATTGATCAGACGGCAGAGCGTCCGCTGCCGCCTCCGGATGGGATTCGCAAACCGCTTGGAAACCATGCCGGCTCTAAGCTGAGTGGGTATTATAAAATCAAACTGCGCAACCTTGGCTACCGGGTTGTCTATCAGCTGGTAAGAGAGGGCGAAACCATGAGGATTATTGTGATTTCCATTCGCGATGATGAAGCTGTTTATAAAGAGGCGGAGCGAAGGATTCATGGTATGGCCGAAAAAATGCAGTAGTCCTCTGCTTACCTGCGGTAGAAACCGGCGATCCCGTCTAGCTTTGCGGTCATATTGGAAAGCAGGGCGTCTAAGACCGTAATGGCGGTCATGGCTTCGACAACAACGACGGCGCGCGGCACGATCACCGGATCGTGGCGTCCTTTAATGCGGATCTCGATTTCTTCGCCCGTCCGGCTGACGGTCTGCTGTGCGGCGGAAATCGACGGCGTCGGCTTAAACGCCGCGCGGAGAACAAGCGGGGCACCGTCGCTCATACCGCCGAGCGTTCCGCCGGAGTGGTTCGTTTTCTTCTCAATGGAGCCGTCCGCGCTTCTGCCGAACGCATCGTTATTGGTCAGGCCGGTCGCGCGGGCGGCGGCAAAACCGTCCCCGATCTCAAAACCTTTCACGGCGCCGATCGAGAAGATGGCTTTCGCCAGATTGGCGTCGAGTTTTTCAAAAACCGGATCTCCGAGCCCGGCCGGAAGGCCGTTTACCACGCACTCCACGACACCGCCGGAAGAATTGTTTGCGGCAAGGCATTCGTTTAAGTAGGCTTCGGCTTCGGCCGCCGCCTTCTCATCCGGCATGTTTAAGGCGTTTCTGCCGATGGCGTCTGCATCAAAACGCGCCCGGTCGATGCTTACAGGGCCGACCGCGCATACATAAGACAGCAGCGTGATCCCGAGTTCGTTTAGGATTTTTGCGGCGATCGCGCCGCCCGCAACGCGTCCGATCGTTTCCCGCGCGGACGAACGTCCGCCGCCGCGGTAATCGCGGAAGCCGTATTTCTGGTCAAACGGGTAATCCGCGTGCCCCGGACGGTAACAGGAAGCGATCTCGCTGTAATCGTGGGAGCGCTGATCCGTATTTAAGACGGTCATTGCGATCGGCGTTCCGGTGGTCTTTCCCTCGAAGATCCCGGAGAGGATCTCCACGCTGTCCGCTTCTTTCCGCTGTGTGGTAAAACGGGACTGTCCCGGCTTCCGGCGGTCTAAATAACTCTGAATGTCCGCTTCGGACAGAGGCAGCCCGGCCGGGCATCCGTCCACAACGACGCCGATGCCTTTTCCGTGGGATTCCCCCCATGTTGTGATTCGAAACAGGTTTCCAAATGAAGATCCGGCCATATTGTTTCCCTCCTGCTGGTGTGTTATTCTTGGTTATGGAATCCGGCTCATTTACACTTTGCCGTGATTCTAATTATACGGAAACACAAGTTGAATAGTCAAGAAAGTTATGATATATTTTTAGTAACAGATCAGCCAGCCGGAAGCCGATGCAGAAAATGATGCTTGCATCAATCTGCTGCATTGCTTTCCGGCTGAGGGAACGCCCCTTTATGAGCAAAGGTGGCGCGAGTAACAGTTGGTACAGGACTTTGCATTTGTTGCAAAGTCCGTAAGAATGTGTAAATTTTGCCAAGTGGGAATCCGGCTCTTTGCCGAAGGCAAACTTTAAATGAGCCGGATTCCGTAACTATGAAGCCGAAGGCTGAATAGTTACAGGCGTGAAAGCGCCGGAGAGCGCGTCAGCGCGACTTTGCGAATGGGCGTGGGCTGAGCTGTTACGTTTTTTAATAACAGAGTTACTGTTCACAGCAGGTTATGGGGTCTGCGAACAGTAGCTGATCAGCCAGCCTGCGGGCGGCAGAGAACGCGCATCGGCGTAATTTTGCAGCCGACGCGGCGGGAAATGGGGGGAACGCGTTATGGAATTTAACGGTGTTTATCATCAGGCAAGCGACAATTACTGTTATCCGATCAATGATGAGGAACTGATCATCAATATCAAGACCGGATACGATGTCAGGGAAGTCAATATTATCAAGGGGGATCCGTTTGAAGCCGGGATTTTAGGCGGAGGCGAACAGTGGAACGGGGAGAAGGAAGCCATTGTTTTTAAGAAGCGCCTGAAAAACCAGCTCTGGTGGACGACGACGGTCCGCCCGGAATACAAGCGTCTGAAATATTATTTTGAATTGATCACGGACGAAGAGCACTGGTTTTATTTTGAGGACGGATTTGTCAGCAACGAGCAGTTCAATCTGGAGGGTCGGAGCCGCCAGTGCTTCGTGTTCCCGTGGATGAATCCGGCCGATGTCGTGGCGTCGCCGAAGTGGGTAAACGATACGGTCTGGTATCAGATCTTTCCGGACCGTTTCTGCAACGGGGATCCTTCGATCGATCCGCCGGGTGTGGTTCCGTGGCGGAATAAAGGCTCCGTGCAGAACGAAGAGAGTTTCGGCGGGGATTTTGCGGGGATCATCCAAAAGCTGGACTATCTGAAAGATCTCGGGATCACGGGGCTTTATCTGACGCCGATCAACGAGTCGCCGTCCAGCCATAAATACGATACGACGGACTATACGAAGATCGATCCGCGGTTCGGAGACGAGGAGGTTTTCCGGCAGCTGATCAAAGAGGCGCATGAGCGCGGGATCCGCGTGATGCTCGACGGCGTTTTCAACCATTGCGGATATTATTTCAAACCGTGGCAGGATGTGTTAAAAAACGGGCCGGATTCGGAATATTTCGACTGGTTCATGATCAACGAATGGCCGTTTGCCGGGGACGGGAGCGCGGCCAGAAAGAAGCAGTTTTATACGTTTGCGTTCTACGACTGGATGCCGAAGTTAAATACGAATAATCCGAAGGTACGGAAGTATTTTATCGATATCTGCGCCAACTGGGTGGAAAATTACGGGATCGACGGCTTGCGTCTGGATGTGGCGAACGAGCTTTCCCACCGGTTCTGCAAGGAACTGCATACCCGTTTAAAGGAGATCAACCCGGAGATCTATATTCTGGGGGAGATCTGGCACAATGCGATGCCGTGGCTGCGCGGGGACGAGTTTGACGCGGTGATGAATTACCCGCTGGGGCAGAGCATCAAGGATTTCTGGATCGATAAGAGCCTGACGAACGAAGATTTCGAGTATACGGTCAACCGCTGTTATACTGCTTATATGCAGCAGACGAACGACGTATTGTTCAATCTGCTGGATTCCCACGATACGAAGCGGCTGCGTTCGGATGTGAAGAATCTGGACGAGTATTTTGCGCAGCTTGCGGTCCTGTTTGCGATGCCGGGAAGCCCGTGCATCTATTACGGAACGGAGATCGCGATGGAGGGCGGATATGATCCGGACTGCCGCAGATGTATGCCGTGGGAGGATATTGACGCCGGAAGGTACAATGAGCGGATCCGGATCGTTTCCCAGCTGCTTCATCTGCGGAAGCAGGAGCCGCTGCTGAAAAGCCGCAATTTCCATTTTCCGCATGATTATGCGCAGTATCCGCGCGTGATCCAGTTCCAGAAAGTGGGATGGATGGACAATTATATCGAAGTGATCATTAACTGTTCCGATGAGGATATCGAAGTGCCGCAGAACGGGGAAATCCTGCTTCAGCGCCACTGTATCGATACCACGCTGCTGAAGAACGGAATCCTGATCCGGCGGATCAAAGAATGAGAAAGTGAACGGGAATTATGGCAGAATATAAATTGTTGAAACGGGAGGGGCGGGCGAAGCGCGCCGTATTCCATACCGTACACGGCGATATCCAGACGCCGGTATTTATGAACGTCGGGACGGCCGGTGCGATCAAAGGCGCGGTTTCCACAGAGGATCTAAAGGAGATCGGATGCCAGGTGCAGCTTTCCAATACCTACCACCTTCATGTGCGGACCGGGGATCGGCTGATCCGGGAAATGGGCGGCCTGCACCGTTTTATGGTCTGGGATCGGCCGATCCTTACGGATTCCGGCGGATTTCAGGTGTTTTCCCTTGCCAATCTCCGCCGGATCAAGGAAGAAGGCGTGTATTTCCACTCCCACGTCGACGGGGCGAAAATTTTCATGGGGCCGGAGGAAAGTATGCAGATCCAGTCCAATCTGGGTTCTACGATCGCTATGGCGTTTGACGAATGTCCTTCCAGCACGGCGGAGCGAGGCTATGTCGAGGCTTCGGTGAACCGGACGACGCGCTGGCTTGCGCGCTGCAAGAAAGAGATGGAGCGCTTAAACAGCCTTGAGGATACGCTAAACCGCGGCCAGCTGCTGTTCGGGATCAATCAGGGCGCGGTATACGAGGATATCCGGATCGCCCATGCAGAAGCGATCGCGGAGCTTGACCTTGACGGCTATGCGGTCGGAGGGCTTGCGGTCGGGGAAACGCACGAGGAGATGTACCGGATCCTCGATGAGACGGTGCCGCATCTTCCTGTGGATAAACCGACGTATCTGATGGGCGTCGGGACGCCGGCCAATATCTTAGAGGGCGTGGAGCGCGGCGTGGACTTTTTCGACTGCGTGTATCCGAGCCGCAACGGGCGGCACGGGCATGTGTATACGAATGAAGGAAAACGCAACCTGTTTAATAAGAAGTATGAAAAGGACATGCGTCCGATCGAAGAAGGGTGCGGCTGCCCGGCGTGCCAGAAGTACAGCCGCGCTTATATCCGCCATCTGTTGAAAGCGGGAGAGATGCTGGGGATGCGGCTCTGTGTTCTGCATAACCTTTATTTTTACAACCATATGATGGAGGAGATCCGGGACGCGCTGGATCAGGGAAAATTCTCGTCTTATAAGGACGAAAAACTCTATCGGATGGGGCAGCTTGAACGGGAGAAGTAACGTCCTTTTGCTCATAAGAGGGCTCCGGCTGAACTTTTGGCAGTTCAGCCCACGCCCATTCGCAAAGTCGCGCTAACGCGCTCTCCGCTGCTGCCGCAGCTACCTTTGCTCATAAAATGGGCGTTTTGTGCCATTAGACGGTAACAGTTCAGCCCACGCCCATTCGCAAAGTCGCGCTGACGCGCTTTCCGCTGCTGCCGCAGCTACCTTTGCTCATAAAATGGGCGTTTTGTGCCATTAGACTGTAACAGTTCAGCCCACGCCCATTCGCAAAGTCGCGCTAACGCGCTCTCCGCTGCTGCCGCAGCTACCTTTGCTCATAAATGGGCGTTTTGTGCCATTAGACTGTAACAGTTCAGCCCACGCCCATTCGCAAAGTCGCGCTGACGCGCTCTCCGCTGCTGCCGCAGCTGCCTTTGCTCATAAATGGGCGTTCCCTCAGCCAGCTTTCGATAGGTGCCGTTCCTGCAAGCATGACGGCGCCTATCGGAAACTGGCTGGCTGAACTGTTGAGAAAAAAAGCTTGCCATAAGCAGGTAAGTTGTGTAAAATACCAATAGTATTTTGGAGTTAGGAGGAAGAACAAATGTACGCAATTTTGGCAGAAGGCGATGCCGCAGGAACCGGCGGATTACTCGGCGGCGGAATGATCGGTATGCTGATCTGGATCGTAGTGCTGTTCGGCGTGATGTATTTTCTGATGATCCGTCCGCAGAAGAAAGAGCAGCAGAAGAAAGAACTGATGTTAAAGGAAGTTGCGGTCGGCGATACCGTGCTGACCACCAGCGGATTTTACGGAACGGTCATCGATATCGCGGATGAGGATGATATGGTTATCGTGGAGTTCGGCAGCAACAGAAACTGCCGCATCCCGATGCAGAAGGCGGCCATATCCGCGGTAGAGAAGCCGGAGGATGCACAGGCATAGTAGGAGAACATGAGACAGACTGCGCCGCCCTTGGAAAGAGGGGCGGCGTTCTATGAATAGGAAATCATGACAAAGAAAGAAGGATGAAAAGATGGAGTTTCAGATCGGAGTGATCTCCGGCGACGGGATCGGACCGGAGATCGTCGCGGAAGCAAAGAAGGTGCTCGACCGTGTCGGGGAGAAATACGGACATACGTTTCACTATACGGAGATTTTAATGGGAGGCTGTTCGATCGATGCAAAAGGCGTTCCGCTGACCGACGAGGCGATCGAACAAGCGAAGGCAAGCGACGCCGTTTTGATGGGTTCGATCGGCGGCAACACTTCCACGTCTCCCTGGTATCGTCTTGCTCCGGAACTCCGTCCGGAAGCAGGGCTTTTGAAGCTGCGCAAATCGCTGAATCTGTTTGCGAATCTGCGCCCGGCCTACCTGTATCAGGAATTGAAAGCGGCCTGCCCGCTGCGGGACGATATTATCGGGGACGGCTTTGACATGATGATCATGCGGGAACTGACCGGCGGCCTGTATTTCGGGGAACGGAAAACCGAGGAAAAAGACGGCGTTCTGACGGCGACCGATACGCTGACCTACAATGAGAATGAGATCCGCCGGATTGCTAAGCGCGGCTTTGATATCGCAAGGAAGCGGAGAAAGAAAGTGACTTCCGTAGACAAGGCGAACGTTTTGGATTCTTCCCGTCTGTGGCGGAAGATCGTCGAGGAAGTCGCCAAAGATTATCCGGATGTTTCCTATGAACACATGCTGGTGGACAACTGCGCGATGCAGCTGGTCAAAGATCCGAAGCAGTTCGACGTCATTTTAACGGAGAATATGTTTGGCGACATTTTATCGGACGAGGCGAGCATGGTAACGGGTTCCATCGGAATGCTTTCCTCCGCCAGCTTAAACGATACGAAATTCGGGCTGTATGAACCGAGCGGCGGTTCGGCACCGGATATTGCCGGGAAAGGGATCGCTAATCCGATCGCAACGATCTTAAGCGCCGCCATGATGCTGCGCTACTCCTTTGATCTGGATAAGGAAGCGGATGCGGTGGAAGCAGCGGTTTCGGGCGTCTTAAAGGAAGGATACCGCACGATCGACATTATGCCGCAGCCAGGAGAGCCGCAGGAGGGCATTACGCAGGTCGGAACCGCAGAAATGGGCGACCGGATCGCAGAACGCATTTAGGCCGGACAAAGAATAACAGATTTCATTTATGATAGAAAGGAAGAACAACCTCATGAGAAGTGATAATGTAAAAGAAGGAATGCAGCAGGCACCGCACAGAAGCCTGTTCAATGCACTGGGATTTACCGAAGAAGAAATGAAAAAACCGATGGTCGGGATCGTAAGCTCTTATAATGAGATCGTTCCGGGACACATGAATCTGGATAAGATCGTAAACGCCGTAAAACTCGGCGTTGCGGAAGCGGGCGGCGTGCCGGTCGTATTCCCGGCGATCGCGGTGTGCGACGGCATCGCGATGGGGCATATCGGAATGAAATATTCCCTCGTAACCAGGGATCTGATCGCGGATTCGACGGAGTGCATGGCGCTCGCGCATCAGTTTGACGCGCTTGTCATGGTGCCGAACTGCGACAAGAACGTGCCGGGGCTTCTGATGGCGGCGGCGCGGATCAACGTGCCGACCGTATTTGTTTCCGGCGGACCGATGCTGGCCGGACGGGTGAAAGGGCAGAAACGCAGCCTTTCCTCGATGTTTGAAGCGGTCGGCTCTTATGCGGCGGGCACGATGACCGAAGAGGAAGTCCGTGAGTATGAGCATAACGTCTGCCCGACCTGCGGCTCCTGCTCCGGCATGTACACGGCAAACTCCATGAACTGCCTGACCGAGGCGCTGGGAATGGGGCTGCGCGGAAACGGGACGATCCCGGCGGTCTATTCCGAACGCATCAAACTGGCAAAGCACGCCGGAATGGCGGTTATGGAGATGTACCGCAAAAATATCCGTCCGAGCGACATCATGACGAAAGACGCGATCTTAAACGCGCTGACCGTCGATATGGCGCTGGGCTGTTCCACGAATTCCATGCTGCACCTTCCGGCGATCGCCCATGAGGTCGGCTTTGATTTTGATATCAGTTTTGCCAATTCGATCAGTGAAAAAACGCCGAATCTCTGCCATCTGGCACCGGCGGGCCCGACCTACATGGAAGATTTAAACGAGGCGGGCGGCGTTTACGCGGTCATGAAGGAGCTCGCGGATATCGGCCTTCTGCATACGGACTGTATGACCGTGACCGGAAAAACAGTCGGCGAGAATATCGCGAATGCGGTCAACCGGAATCCGGAAGTCATCCGTCCGGTGGACAATCCGTACAGCAGCACCGGCGGGCTTGCCGTATTGAAAGGCAATCTTGCGCCGGATGGAAGCGTCGTTAAGCGTTCCGCTGTTGTAGAGGAAATGATGGTTCACGAAGGCCCGGCGCGCGTCTTTGACTGCGAAGAGGACGCGATCGCCGCGATCAAGGGCGGAAAGATCGTAGAAGGCGACGTTGTGGTCATCCGCTACGAAGGCCCGAAAGGCGGACCGGGAATGCGCGAGATGCTGAATCCGACTTCTGCGATCGCCGGAATGGGGCTGGGAAGTTCCGTAGCGCTGATCACGGACGGCCGTTTTTCGGGAGCGTCCCGCGGAGCTTCTATCGGCCATGTTTCCCCGGAGGCGGCGGTCGGCGGACCGATCGCGTTAGTGGAAGAGGGCGATCTGATCCGGATCAATATTCCGGAGATGACATTGACGCTTCAGGTTTCCGATGAGGAACTGGCGAAACGGCGCGCCGCATGGCAGCCGAGAGAGCCGAAGGTAACGACCGGATACTTAAAGAGATATGCGGCACTCGTGACGTCCGGAAACCGCGGTGCGGTTCTGGAACTGCCGAAACAGGGAGAATAGAATCACAGATTACGAAATAGATTAGGGGATTGGAAAATGCAGCTGACAGGAGCACAGATCATTGTTGAATGTTTAAAAGAGCAGGGCGTGGATACCGTGTTCGGCTATCCGGGCGGCGCAATATTAAATGTATATGATGAACTTTATAAGCACAGGGACGAGATCCGGCATGTGCTGACGTCCCATGAGCAGGGAGCTTCCCATGCGGCGGACGGGTATGCCAGAAGCACCGGAAAAGTCGGAGTCTGTCTGGCAACCTCCGGACCGGGAGCGACCAATCTGGTCACGGGCATCGCTACCGCCTATATGGATTCGGTTCCGATCGTGGCGATCACCTGCAACGTCAATGTCCCGCTGCTGGGGAAAGACAGCTTTCAGGAGATCGATATTGCCGGGATCACAATGCCGGTTACCAAACATAATTTTATCGTTAAAGATGCGGCCAATCTGGCGGACACCATCCGCCGCGCCTTTTCGATCGCGAGGAAAGGGCGTCCGGGCCCGGTTCTGGTGGATATTCCGAAGGATGTAACCTCGAACAAGGCGGAATATGAGCCGAAAGAGCCGGTAATCCCGGAACCGGTATCTTCCACGATCCGGACGGAAGATATTGAACGGGCCGCAGCGATGATCGAAAAATCCAAAAAGCCGTTCGTCTTTGTCGGCGGCGGCGCGGTCATTTCCGGGGCAAGCGAAGAATTAAAGAAATTCGTCGAACTAGCGGACGCTCCGGTGTGCGATACCCTGATGGGGAAAGGCGCGTTTGACGGTACAGACCGGCGCTATACGGGAATGCTCGGAATGCACGGCACCAAAACTTCGAACCTCGGAGTCAGCGAATGCGATCTTCTGATCGCGGTCGGCGTGCGCTTTTCCGACCGTGTGCTCGGAAACGCGAAGAAATTCGCCGAACAGGCGCTGATCCTGCAGCTCGACGTGGATCCGGCGGAGATCAATAAGAACATTCCGGCGGACGCGAGCATCATCGGCGACGTCAATGAGATCTTGAAGCGTCTGAACGCGCGGCTTGACAGACAGGAGCATACCAGATGGATGGAACATCTGGAAGAATATAAAAAGCAGTTCCCGCTGGTCTGCCCGGAGGGATTCAACGGCCCGTACCTGATCAAAAAGATCTATGAAATGGTAAAAGGCGATGCGATCATGGTAACGGAAGTCGGGCAGCATCAGATGTGGACCGCGCAGTATTACCAGTATAAAAACCCGCGCACCCTGCTTTCTTCCGGCGGACTCGGAACGATGGGTTACGGGCTTGGCGCGGCGATCGGCGCCCAGACGGCCAATCCAAACCGTCAGGTCATCAATATCGCGGGGGACGGCTGTTTCCGCATGAATATGAACGAACTGGCGACAGCAGTCCGGGAAAAGCTGCCGCTGATCGAAGTCATTGTCAATAACCACGTTCTGGGAATGGTGCGCCAGTGGCAGACGCTGTTTTACGAAGGGCACTATTCGGCGACTGTGCTGGACGACGGCGTGGATTTCGTAAAGCTGGCGGAAGCGCTCGGCGCAGATGCGCGGCGCGTAACGACAAGAGAAGAATTTGAAGCGGTGTTTGCGGAGGCGCTAGCGTGCAGAACACCGTTTGTGATCGACTGCATCATCGATCCTGACGATAAGGTCTGGCCGATGGTCGCACCGGGAAGTCCGATCGACGAAGCGTTTGACGAGAAGGATTATGAGGCGGGAACGCATAGTTTTTAGTTGACAAATTTTTCAGAATTGTATAAGTTAGTGTAGTGGAAAAGGAGCCTGGTACTGTCCCGCGAACGGAGTGAACGGATGACAGTACTGGCATCCGACAGTCTGAGTCAGATATAAAACTTATGTTTATAAGAGGAGGAAGTGCAAAAATGAGCAGAGTTTACAATTTTTCCGCGGGACCTGCAGTACTGCCGGAAGAGGTGCTGAAGGAAGCGGCGGATGAGATGATGGATTACCGGGGCTGCGGCATGTCCGTAATGGAGATGAGCCACCGTTCCAAGGTATATGATACGATCATTAAGGAAGCGGAACAGGATCTGCGCGATCTGATGAAGATCCCGGACAATTATAAGGTGCTGTTTTTACAGGGCGGGGCGTCCCAGCAGTTTGCGGCAATCCCGATGAACCTGATGAAGAACCGCAAGGCCGGATATATCGTCACCGGACAGTGGGCGAAGAAGGCTTATCAGGAAGCGAAGATTTACGGGGAGGCGGTGGAACTGGCGTCTTCCGCAGATCAGACGTTTTCCTATATCCCGGACTGCTCCGATCTGGACATTCCGGACGATCTGGACTATGTTTACATCTGTGAAAACAATACGATCTACGGCACGAAGTACAAGACGCTGCCGAATACCAAGGGAAAGACGCTGGTAGCGGACGTTTCTTCCTGCTTCTTATCGGAGCCGGTGGACGTGGAGAAATACGGCGTGATCTACGGCGGCGTGCAGAAGAACATCGGCCCGGCCGGCGTGGTGATCGTGATCATCCGCGAGGATCTGATCACGGACGACGTGCTTCCGGGAACCCCGACCATGTTAAAATACAAGATCCATGCGGATAATGATTCGCTTTACAATACGCCGCCGTGCTACGGCATTTACATCTGCGGCAAAGTGTTCAAATGGCTGAAGAAGATGGGCGGGCTGGAAGTCATGAAGCAGCGCAATATCGAAAAGGCGCAGATTCTTTATGATTTTCTCGACCAGAGCAGCCTCTTTAAAGGAACCGTGCGCAAAGAGGACCGTTCTTTGATGAACGTGCCGTTTGTAACAGGAAACGACGAGCTGGATGCGAAGTTTGTCAAGGAAGCGAAGGAAGCGGGCTTTGAGAACCTGAAAGGCCACCGTACCGTAGGCGGCATGAGGGCTTCCATCTACAATGCAATGCCGAAAGAGGGCGTGGAGAAGCTGGTCGCTTTCATGAAGAAGTTTGAAGAGGAAAATGCATAAGGATTGGTATCAGGAAGGAAAGCAGTATGTTTAAATATCATTGTTTAAATCCGATCGCAAGCGTAGGACTGGATTTGTTTTCGGATCAGTACCAGAAGGTAAAGGATGTTAAGGGAGCGGATGCGGTGCTCGTCCGGAGCGCGGCCATGCACGATATGGAGCTTCCGGATTCCCTGCTTGCGGTTGCGCGCGCAGGGGCGGGCGTCAACAATATCCCGCTGGAGAAGTGCGCGGAGAAAGGAATCGTTGTATTTAATACGCCGGGCGCGAATGCAAACGGCGTAAAGGAACTGGTATTTGCGGGAATGTTCTATGCTTCCCGTGATATTGTCGGCGGGATCGAATGGTGCTTAGACAACCAGTCCGACGACAACATCGCCAAAACCGCGGAGAAGCAGAAGAAGAATTTCGCGGGAACCGAGATCTCCGGCAAGAAGCTGGGGGTTATCGGCTTGGGCGCGATCGGCGTACTGGTAGCAAACGCCGCAACCCATCTGGGAATGGACGTCTATGGATATGATCCGTATATTTCCGTAAACGCTGCCTGGAACTTGTCCAGAAGCGTCAAGCATATCAGCAACGTAGACGATATTTACCGGGAGTGCGATTTTATCACGATCCACGTTCCGCTTCTGGATTCCACCAGAAAGATGATCAATGCCGAGTCGATCGCGCTGATGAAGCCGACCGCGATCCTTTTGAATTTTGCAAGGGATCTTCTGGTCGATGAGGAAGCGGTCGTAGATGCGCTGGCGGCGGGAAAGATCAAGAAATATGTCTCGGATTTCCCGAATACGACGACGGTCGGCGCAAGAGGCTGTATCGTAACGCCGCATCTGGGCGCGTCCACGGCGGAATCCGAAGATAACTGCGCGATCATGGCAGTGCGCGAAGTGCGCGATTATCTGGAAAACGGAAACATTATCCACTCCGTGAACTTCCCGGACTGCAATATGGGCGCCTGCCAGAGTGCGGGACGTATTGCGGTCATGCATAAGAACAGCAAGGGAATGATCGGCCAGTACACGACCGTTTTAGGCGAAGCGGATATTAACGTATCCGATATGACGAACAAAGGAAAAGGCGATTATGCATACGCGCTGATGGATGTGGATTCTCCGGTTACGGAGGAAGTCATCGAGAAGCTGCGCGCGATCAAAGGCGTGCTGCGCGTGCGCGTGATCCAGTAGGCTTAGGAGAGATTATGGCAGATATCAGACCGTTTTTCTGTGTGCGTCCGGCCGCGGAAAAAGCAGGAAAAGTTGCGGCCCTTCCCTATGATGTGTACAACCGGAAGGAAGCAAAGGCCGTGGTGGAGAAAAATCCGCAGTCTTTTCTGGCGATCGACCGCGCGGAAACGCAGTTTCCGGACGATGTGGATACGTATGCGCCGGAAGTTTACCGGAAGGCGGGGCAGATGCTTCAAGAGTGGATCAAGGACGGCACGTTTATCCGGGACGGCAGAAAATGTTATTATATTTACGAACTGACGATGGACGGCAGGACGCAGACCGGGATCGTGGCCTGCGCCTCCATCGACGATTATGCGGGCAATACGATCAAAAAGCATGAAAATACGCGGGCGGATAAGGAAGAAGACCGGATCCGCCATGTAGATGCCTGCAATGCGCAGACCGGGCCGATCTTTCTGGCGTACCGCGCAGATTCGACGATCCGTGAGGTTGTCGCAGAAGCGAAAAAAGGCGCGCCTCTTTATGATTTCGTATCAGAAGACGGGATTCGCCACCGGGTATTCGCGGTTGCGGACGATGTGCAGATCGCGGCGGTTTCGCAGGCTTTTGCCGAGATGGATTCGATTTATATCGCGGACGGCCATCACCGCGCGGCTTCCGCGGTAAAAGTCGGGCTGAAACGGCGCGGGGAGCATCCGGATTACGACGGAACGGAGGAATTTAACTATTTCCTGTCGGTTCTGTTTCCGGATGAAGAGCTTCTGATCATGGATTACAACAGAGTCGTCAAAGACTTAAACGGGATGACGGAAGCGGAATTTCTGGCGCGGATGAAGGAACTGTTTGCGGTCGAAAGCTTGGGAAATATTCCGGAAGAAGAACTGGAACAGGCGGCGAGGCCGAAGCGCAAGGGGCAGTTTTCCCTGTTTCTGGGCGGACAGTGGTACTGCTGCACCATGAAACCGGAAGATATTCCGGACGATCCGGTGGACGGACTGGATGTTTCGGTGCTGCAGAATGTCCTGCTGGGGCCGGTGCTGGGCATCGGAGATCCGAAAACGGATCAGCGCATCGATTTCGTGGGCGGGATCCGCGGCATGAAGGAATTAAAGCGGCGCTGCGGGGAAGATGCGGCGGCGGCGTTTGCGATGTATCCGACTTCGATCGAAGAACTGTTTGCCGTGGCGGATGCGGGGCTTTTGATGCCTCCGAAGTCCACCTGGTTTGAACCGAAGCTGCGCAGCGGTTTATTTATTCACGAGATCTGACAGCCGCAGTATTGTCCTGTGGACAGGCGTTTGTAGACAGATAGGAGGAAAATCATGCTCCTAAGTTATGTTTTAACGGAATTGAATACCGAAGAGGCGGTGATCGAGCAGCTGGTGGAGAATCCCGGCATTATCCGGACTTATCTGGAGCGGATCATGCCGTCGCTTCTGGGCTTTTTGATCCAGGTGATCCTGACGATCATCGTGCTTCTGGTGGGAAGCCGGATCATAAAGCTTCTGGTGCGTATGCTGGGGAAATCCTTGGAGCGGGGGAATGCGGAGAAAGGCGTGATCACCTTCCTGTGCTCGCTTTTGAAGTATGCGCTCTATTTTGTGCTGGTCATGATCGTGCTTTCGCAGTTCGGCGTAACCGCCGGTTCAGTCGTTGCGGTCTTAGGTTCCGCCGGACTGACCGCAGGACTGGCCCTGCAGGGCAGTCTGGCCAACTTTGCCGGGGGCGTGCTGATCCTGTTATTGAAGCCGTTTGTCGTGGGCGATTACATCGTGGAAAACAGCGGGAAGCAGGAAGGGACGGTTTCGGAGATTTCGATCTTTTATACGAAGCTGCTGACGCCGGACAATAAGCTGATCCTGATTCCGAACGGCACGCTTTCAAATACGATCATTACCAATGTGACGCATATGGAGAAGCGGCGGATCGACCTTCTGGTCGGAGTCGCGTATGATTCCGATCTGGCGAACGTCAAAAAGATCCTGCGGCAGCTCGTGGAAGAGGATGAAGCTGTTTTAAAGACGGAACCGATCGATGTCTTTGTATCGGAGCTCGGGGACAGCAGCATCCAGATGGGCGTCCGTTTCTGGGTTGGAAAGGATCATTACTGGGAAACCAAATGGAGGCTGACGGAGAAGATCAAGAACCGGTTTGATGAAAACGGTGTCTCGATCCCGTTCCCGCAGCTGGATGTGCAGCTGAAAAATTAAATTCAGAAAAAACAGCGGGGCTGTCGCTTTAACGAATGTGAGCATATCAATGAGAGTTCGTGAAGCGGCAGCTCCTTTTTATATACGAAAGATTTTTACACGGTTACTCCTGCTCCTCTTCGAGGCAGCGTTCCGCCATCTCAATGACTTCTTCCAGCGTCAGGCGGTATTTCTTGGCGATCCGCTTGACATCGTCATATTCGTATTTGACGTGGGTAACGCCGTAGCCCTCGCTGATCTTGCGCCAGATGATCCCGTAATCCGTCTGGATCTCCTCCATGCGGACGTCGAGTTTGGCGCGGGAGAAACGCTGGACGCGGATGCCGCGCGTCGTGGTATTCGTAAAGATCAGATGTTCGAACCGTTCGCGTTCCGGAATCGGGCAGAGACAGTGCAGAAGCGTTCCCGGACGGTTCTTTTTCATGTAGATGGATTCATAGTAGACATCCAGCGCTCCTTCGTCCAGCAGCAGTTCCATAACGTATCCCAATGCTTCCCCGGTCATATCGTCCAGATTGCAGGAGAGATCCAGGATCTGATCCTGTTCGCTTTCCTCGGCGTTTCCGCAGAAAATGCGCACGCAGTCGGCCGTTGGAAGGTCTTTGGCGCCGATGCCGGTTCCGACGGCGTCAATGGAAAGCGTCGGCATGTTTCCGTAAGAGGAAACGAAATGCTTCAGGATCGCCGCGCCGGTTGGCGTGCAAAGCTCCGTCTGGATTTCTCCGGTGTAGTACGGAATGCCTTTTAACAGCTCCGCCGTCGCAGGCGCAGGAACCGGGAGCGTGCCGTGCGCACAGGAAACCGTTCCGTTTCCGACATGGATCGGTGAGGCCAGGATCTGCTCCGGTTTCAGGTAGTCGATCAAAAGGCAGCAGCCGACGATGTCGCAGAGCGCATCGAGCGAGCCCACTTCGTGGAAATGGATCTGGTCGATCGTTGTGCCGTGGACTTTGGATTCGGCTTCGCCTAACAGGCGGTAGATCGCCCGTGCATGGCTGCGGACTTCCTCCGGGAGCGGAAGCGAATCGATCTTCTCTAAGATGGAAGCGTAGTTGTAATGCTCATGGTGCGGGTGCGTATGCTCTCCGTGCGCGTCCGCAGACTCCGGTGTTTCTCCGGTATGAAGGATTTTCACCTGCATGTGCGTTCCGGCAATCCCGCAGCTTCGTTGTGTCGCAGGCGTGATCTGGATGCTGCTGCCGAAGATGCGGTTCATGGCAGCAAGAAACGCTTCTTTTTCTTCCGTCAGCTCATAAAGAGCGGCCATCAGCATGTCCCCGGCTGCGCCCATTTTACATTCAATATAAAGTGTTTTCATGGAACCCTCCTCAATACAAATCTTCTCTCCCCTATTATAAAGGAAATTTCCTGCTTTGTCTCGTGAATATGCACAAAAAAAGGAAACTATTTTTGGACAATCGGTTTCTTGAAGAAAAATTAAGTTTATGTTAAAATAATGGAAAACGAACGAATGAAAACAGTTTCCATGAAAGGATGATGACATGAAGGAGAAAGAGACAGAGGCTGCAAAAGAGAGGATCCTGGAAGCAACCATCAAAGTGTTTAACAAAAAAGGACTGAAATTTACGATGGATGACCTGGCCAATGAGCTTTCCATGAGCAAGAAGACCATTTACAACGTATTTCGTGACAAGGAATCCCTGTTTTTCCGGATGGTGGATTACTGCTTCGACCATATCCGGGCGAGCGAGGAGGAAGTGATCGCGGATCCGACTTTAACTACCGTAGAAAAGATCCGCAATGTGCTCGGCGTGCTGCCGGAAGGCTACAAAGACGTTGATTTCCGCCAGCTTTACACGTTAAAGGACCGTTATCCCCAGATCTACCGGAAAGTCGAGGAACGGCTGGAAACCGGCTGGGAGAAGACGATCGCGCTGATCCGGCAGGGAATTGAAGAGGGGTGCGTCCGCCCGGTCAATATTTATGTTTTGAAAACGATGCTCGAAGCCACGCTCGAACAGTTTTTCGAGAGGGATGTTTTGATCGTCAACGGGATATCCTATCAGGAGGCGCTGGATGAAGTCGTCCGTATCATGGTGGATGGGATCACCGTAAAATAATCATAAAGATGGGGAATTCCTTACCGGGTGTAAGGAATAGGAACCATAAATATATTTAGGAGATCATAATTAACAGGAGGGAACAACATGGAGGAAAAATCAAAAGTAATTTTCGGCAATCCGATCCCGGAGAAGGATTACAGGAATGCCGTCCGCTCCAAGAAAAAGTACATCCGGAAATTCGGAGATGATTCCGAGGCGGATTACGAGGTCAGCATCCGGAAGAATCCGTATATCGGGGATGCACTCGGCGTGCAGGATGTGCTTCTGGGGGAGGACAGCGTTACTGCGGAAGCGGAAGGGGCGCAGGAGTTCGACCGGAAGAAAGGGATCATCGTCGGGAACATCCGCATGGGATTCGGCCATTACCGCATCAGCATGGCGATGGCGTCCGCCGCGAAATCCATGGGCTATACGCCGTACTGGATGGATTTAAACGGCTATCCGCAGACGACCTGCACCAAGGTGATCAGCGCACAGAACGATCTTTATTCGCTGGGATCGCGTATGTCGAAAAATCCGGTGTTTAACCGGCTGGTATGGGAACCGATGAATTATGAAGGTTTCCGCGCGTTAAGCTATAACGCTTCCGACCAGAAGAACGCGGAGCTGATGGCTCCGGTCTACCGCAACGTGCCGAAGGAGATCCCGGTGATCGGGACGCATGTCTGGCCGGCGCAGGCAGCGGTTCATGCCGGCATGCAATACGTGGTGAACGCGATTCCGGACAATTGGCCGATGGCGCTGCATCTGGCGGAAGGAAGCGTACACACGATCCAGTGCCATAACTCTTATATGGGCTACCGCATTTTGAACGGCATGAACAAAGACAAGGTCAACAAGCCGATGGAAGCGGACAGTCTGGTCTATACCGGCCATTATATCGACCACGAGCTGGTCAGCAATCTGGAAAGCGACTGCGAGGCGCGGATGAAGCGGAAAGCGGAGAAGAAACCGATGCGCTTTTTACTGACGATCGGCGGGGCGGGCGCGCAGAAAGAGATCTTTGCGGCGATCATCCGTCATCTGATCCCGTACATCCGGAGGAAAGAAGCGGCGCTGTATGTCAACGTCGGGGACTACCGGAACGTCTGGGAGGAGCTGCTGGCGGAAATCCCGCAGATGAAGGGGATCACCCGGGAGCACTTCAACGACTGGGAGAATACGAAGGCTTTTGCGGAAGCGGTGCTGGACGATTCCAACAAGGTGATCGGGATCCACGGCTTCTGGCATGAGAATATCTTTGAAGCCGTTTACTGCACCAACCTTCTGATGCGCAGCTGCGACGTGCTTGTGACAAAGCCGAGCGAGCTGGCGTTTTATCCGGTGCCGAAGCTGTTCATCAAGCGCGTTGGAAAGCATGAGATGTGGGGGGCGATCCACTCCGCGGAGATGGGCGACGGGACGCTGGAATGCCGGGATATCCCGCATACGATCCAGATGATCGATCTTTTCTTAAATGAAGATTTAATTTTAAATGATATGTGCAGGAATATCATGACCAATAAGTCGATTGGATTATACGATGGGGCGTATAAAGTGGTAGAACTTGCAATGGGGTTAAGGAGGAATAACAAATGAAACTGTCTTTGAGGGAGAAGATTTCTTACGGGCTGGGAGCGGTAGGCAAGGATATGGTCTATATGCTTTCGGCAAGCTATATTTTGTACTATTATCAGGATATTCTGGGGGTGAACGCGATCGCGATGGGCGTGATCCTTCTGATCGCGCGTGTCTTCGATGCGTTTAACGATCCGATCATGGGCGTGCTGGTTGCCAAAACGCGTACCCGCTGGGGCAAATTCCGTCCGTGGCTGTTGATCGGAAGGATCGTGAATGCGGTGATCTTATTTATTATGTTTTCCGCACCGCCTGCTCTGGACGGCGGCGGGCTGGTCGCTTATGCGGCGGTTACCTATATCCTCTGGGGCGTGACTTATACGATGATGGATATTCCGTACTGGTCGATGATCCCGGCGTTTACGGAAGGCGGGAAAGAGCGCGAGAACCTTTCCACGCTGGCGAGGAGCTGCGCGGGCGTCGGTTCTGCGCTGATCACGATCATCACCATGATCTGCGTGCGCGCGCTGGGTTCGTATGCGGGGGATGACTGGGAGCGTGTCGGTTTCCGCTGGTTTGCGCTGATCATCGCCGTGCTCTTTGTGGTGCTGGTTGCCATTACCTGTCTCAACATCAAGGAAAAATCGACCGTCAACGTGGATTCCCCGTCGGTGGGCGATATGTTTAGGGCGCTGATCTCCAACGATCAGGCGATGGCGGTCGTTATCACGATCGTGCTGATCAACTGCGCGGTTTATATTACGTCGAACCTCGTGATCTATTTCTTCAAGTACGATTTCGGAGGGGCGGACTGGTTCAACAGCTATACGCTGTTTAACACCTTCGGCGGAGCGGTGCAGATTCTCTCCATGATGATCCTGTTCCCGCTGCTCAGGAAATTCTTAAGCGCGGTTACGGTATTTTATGTGAGCTTTACGATGGCGGTCATTGGGTATGCATCCCTTCTGATCCTGTCCTTTACCAATATGTCGAGCATCTTCCTTCTGTTCATTCCGGGCTTTCTGATCTTTGCGGCGAACGGAATGCTGACAGTGCTGACGACCGTTTTCCTTGCAAATACGGTAGATTACGGCGAACTGAAGAACAACCGCAGGGATGAGAGCGTGATCTTTTCCATGCAGACCTTTGTCGTAAAACTGGCTTCCGGCGTGGCGGCGCTGATCACGGCGGTCAGCCTCAGTATTTTCCACATCAGCGACGACACCAGCAATACGTCGGCGGCGGCGGACGCCGTTGCGGGCAGCTCCGTAGTCGGCCTGCGCCTGACGATGACCGTGATCCCGATCGTTGTGCTGCTGATCGCGATCCTTTTGTTCCATAAGAAATTCATTCTGACGGAGGCAAAAGTAGAGGAGATCGCACAGACGCTGAAGGCAAAGAGGAAGAAAGACGGAGGGCGCGTATGATCCGGCAGGCTGGCGCTGTCTGGATCCTGGATACGGCGCATACCACATACTGTTTCCGGAAACTGCCGTCCGGTCATCTGGAACATCTGTACTACGGGGAGCGGATCGTGCTGGAGAGCGAAAAAGAAGCGGAGGCGCTTGCGGAGAAACATGCGTTTGCGCCGGGAAATACCAATCCCTACAGCGCGCAGTTTCCGCAGTTTTCCTTAGAGGATATGCGTCTGGAAATGTCGTCCTACGGAAAAGGCGATATCCGCGAACCGTTTCTGGAGATTCTGCATGAGGACGGGAGCCTGACTTCGGATTTCCTGTTCAACCATGCCGAAATCTGCGACGGAAAACAGCCGCTGGCGTCGCTTCCGTCGTCCTACGCCGGAGACGGCGGGGTGCAGGAACTGGTTCTTGTGTTAAAAGATGCGGGGTACGGGCTGACGCTGGAACTGCATTACGGCGTGTTCGAGGAAACGGACGTTATCACGCGTTCCGCGAAGCTGATCAATTCCGGGATTGCCGCGATCCGTCTGCTGCGCCTCTGCAGCGCACAGGTGGATTTTGAAACCGACGGTTTTATCTTTTCCACGTTTAACGGAAGCTGGGCGCGGGAAATGCAGCGGCACGATACGAAGATCACGGCGGGGAAGCATGTCAACGCTTCCTACACCGGAAGCTCTTCGAACCGCGCCAATCCGTTTGTCATGCTCTCGCGGGAGGAAACCGGCGAAGATGCAGGCCCGTGCTACGGGTTTAACCTGATCTACAGCGGCAACCACTATGAGGCGGTGGAAGTCAACGGTTACGGGAAAACGCGCATCGTAACGGGAATCAATCCGCAGTCGTTCTGCTTCCTTTTGGAGGCGGGAGAGGAATTTGAGGCGCCGGAAGCCGTGATGACGTATTCTTCAGGCGGATTTAACGGCATGAGCCGGAATATGCACGCGTTTGTGCGAAACAGCATCGTCCGCGGCGAGTGGAAGGACCGGGTGCGTCCGGTGCTGTTAAACAGCTGGGAAGCCGCTTATTTCCAGATCAGCGAGAGCCGCCTCTTAAAACTGGCGAAAGCGGGAAAAGATGTGGGGATCGAGCTTTTTGTCATGGACGACGGCTGGTTCGGGACGCGGGACGACGATACCCAGTCGCTGGGCGACTGGGTAGTGAATCCGAAGAAGCTGCCGGGCGGGCTTTCCGGGCTTTCGGATAAGATCCATGCGCTGGGAATGGAGTTCGGCATCTGGGTGGAGCCGGAAATGGTCAATGTCAACAGCCGCCTTTACCGCAGCCGTCCGGACTGGACGATGGAGATTCCGGGAAAGCCGCATACGGAAGGGCGAAACCAGAGGATCCTGGATCTGGCGAATCCGGAAGTGGTTGACGACCGGATCGAGCAGATGACGAAAGTTTTTTCCTCTGCGGATATTTCCTATGTGAAATGGGACATGAACCGGATCTTTTCGGATTATTATTCGCAGTACCTTCCGCCGGAGCGGCAGCAGGAGACCGCGCACCGCTATATTCTGGGGCTGTACCGGATGATGAAAACGCTGACGGAGCGTTTTCCGAAGATCCTGTTTGAAGGCTGCGCGGCGGGCGGCAACCGGTTCGACCTCGGGATATTGTGCTATTTCCCGCAGATCTGGGGCAGCGACGATACGGACGCCGTTTATCGCGTGAACGGGCAGACCGGCTACAGCTACGGTTATCCATTGTCAACGGTCAGCGCGCATGTATCCGCGTGCCCGAACCATCAGACGCTGCGGATCACGCCAATTGCCACACGCTTTGCCGTTGCGGCGTTCGGCATCTGCGGCTATGAATGCAATCTCTGCGATATGAAAAAGGAAGAGCTGGAGGAGATCCGCACGCAGATCGCGCTTTACAAAGAGTGGCGGGAAGTGCTGCAGAAGGGAACCTTTTACCGGGGACGGAACGGTAATATCCATGAGTGGACCTGTGTTTCGCCGGATAAGAAGAGAGCGGTCGGGATGCTGATGCAGGAGCTGGTGCAGCCGAATACGCAGTTCGAACAGTATCAGGCGAAGGGACTTGATCCGGAAAAGAAGTATCATTTCTTTAATCGTGATTTAAGATATAACATCAAAGAGTTCGGAGATCTGGTCAATACGGTGGCTCCGGTTCATGTGAAGCAGGATTCCCTCCTGCACAACGTACTCGCGAAATTCGTGACGATGCCGGGGGAGAAAGAAGACTACGCGGTATCGGGAGCAGTGCTGATGAATGGCGGAGTAAAATTAAAACAGGCTTTTGCAGCCACGGGATACAGCGAAGAAGTGCGCTATTTCCAGGATTTCAGCGCACGGCTCTATTTCATGGAAGAAGCGGAATAGAAAAACAGGGATAAAATACCTCTTTTTGGACATGCTATTTGAAAAAACAAAAAGGGGTATTTTTTATATGAAGATTTTATTTTATGACGCCAAACCCTATGATATCGAGTCGTTTGAGAGGGAGCGGGAGGGCTATCCGGACATGGAGATCGAATATCTGAATACGGATATCTCGGTGCGGACGGCGGCGCTGGCAGAAGGATATGACGCCGTCTGCGCTTTTGTCAGTTCGGAACTGAATGCGGATGTGTTAAAGAAACTTGCCTCCTGCGGTGTGAAGCTGCTTTTGATGCGCTGCGCGGGATTTAATAATGTGGATACCAAAGCGGCCGCGGAACTGGGAATTACGATCCTGCGCGTGCCGGGTTATTCGCCGGAAGCGGTAGCGGAGCATGCGATGACGCTGGCGATGGCGGTCAACCGCCGCATCCACAAGGAGTATGTCAAGGTACGGGAGAACAATTTCAGCCTGGTCGGCCTGATGGGGTTAAATCTGTGCGGGCGGACGGCAGGCATCATCGGAACCGGAAAGATCGGCGCGGCGATGGCAAAGATCTGCCATGGCTTCGGGATGCATGTGATCGCCTATGACAAGTATCCGAACCCGTCGCTGGACTTTATCGAATACCGGAATCTGGAGGAAGTGCTTTCCGGCAGCGACCTGATCTCGCTGCACTGTCCGCTGACGATCGAGAATTACCACATGATCAACAAGGAGAGCATCGCCCGGATGAAAAACGACGTCATCTTTATCAATACGTCGCGCGGGGAGCTGGTCGATACGGACGACCTGATCGCAAGCATTCTAAACCACAAGTTCCACGGGGTAGGACTGGATGTCTACGAAGAGGAGCGCGACAATGTTTTTGAGAACCGGGAAGATGATATTTTGGAAAACGCGGTGGTGGCGCGCCTTCTGTCGTTTCCGAATGTCATCGTGACCTCGCATCAGGCGTTCTTTACCAAGGAAGCGCTCGCCGCGATCAGCCGGACCACGCTGAAAAACGCGCAGGATTACGAAAAAGGCGCGCCGGAGAAGGAGAATCTGGTGTGCTGATACTGATCGGACGGCTGCAGCTTTGGAGGTTTTCGTGAAAAACCGGCGATTAGAAATCGAAAAATTCGGGAAAAATTGGCGAGTAGAAATCGAAAAATTCGGGAAAAACTAGCAGATAGAAATTGAAAAATACGTGAAAAACTGTAGAATAAGAATTGAAAAATTCGGGAAAAAGGGGTATAATTATCATAGTTGGAGCCTGGTACTGTCCCGCGAACGAAGTGAGTGGATGACAGTACTGGCATCCGACAGTCTGAGTCAGATATAAACTTACGTTTATAGAGGAGGACATAACTATGATCTTTGAACGAAAAATTTATGCGCAGATGCTGAAGTGGAAACAGCTGGCGGGCGGGAACTCCGCGCTGCTGCTGGAAGGAGCCAGACGGATCGGGAAAAGCACAATCGTAAAGCAGTTTGCGAAACAGGAGTATAAAGATTACCTGATCTTGGATTTTGCACAGGAAAGCAGGGATGTGAAAAGGAATTTTGAGGACAATATCGGGGATATGGATGTATTTTTCCGGAATCTGTTCCTGCTGAAAGGCAAATCGCTGCCGCCGCGGAAGTCGGTGATCATCATGGATGAGGTGCAGCTGTTTCCGGCCGCGCGGCAGGCAATCAAGTATCTGGTTGCCGACGGAAGATATGATTACATGGAAACCGGTTCGCTGATTTCCATTAAGAAAAATGTTCAGGACATCCTGATCCCTTCGGAAGAGTACCGCCTGAAAATGTTCCCGATGGATTTTGAGGAATTTCTGTGGGCGCAGAAGGATACGGTTACGGTACCGGCCATCCGGGAAGCGTTCGAGAAGAGAAAACCGCTGGGTGATGTCGTGCACCGGAAGATCATGCAGAGTTTCCGGACGTATCTGGCGGTAGGAGGAATGCCGCAGGCGGTCGCGGCTTTGACAGAAGGGAAAACTTTTGAGCAGATTGATTTTATCAAACGGAATATTCTCGCTTTGTACGAAGATGACCTGAAAAAATATGATGAAGACAGCAGGGAAAAGGCGTCTGTGATCTACAAAACGATCCCGGAGCAGCTGGAAAACCGCAATTCGCATTTCCGTTTTTCCAAGATCGATAAAAATGCCCGATATAAAAATTACATGGATGCGGTCAGCTTTGTTGCAGAATCCATGATCGGAAATGAATGCATCAATGTTACAAAACCGGAAGTGGCATTGGAATCCTTTGCCGACAGGAGCAATTTTAAACTTTATCTGGGGGATACCGGGTTGCTGGTAACGCAGATGATGAAGAATCAGGGGGAAACGGGAACCGATATTTATAAGGCGCTGATCTTCGGCAGACTGGGGATCGATCAGGGAATGCTGCTGGAAAATATGGTCGCGCAGATCCTGCGGGTAAACGGATACGAATTGTATTTTCATGAATTTTTGTACCGGCCGGAAGATGCGGCCAAAGAGAAGAAATATGAGATTGACTTTCTGATCGTAAAAAAGAAGAAGTTATGCCCGATCGAAGTGAAATCTTCCGGTTATCAATCTCACAAGTCATTGGATTGTTTTATCGAAAAATACAAGCTGCGGAATGAAGACCGCTATATTCTGTATTCCAAAGATTTGAAAATGGAAGACGGCACGATCTATCTGCCGTTTTATATGGCACTGTGCATATGATCTGCCGAATTCTTTTTCATGATTCATAAACTTCATAACTTCCATAAATGTTTATAAAATTGTAAGAATTTCACAAAGAAAAACGAAGTAACTTCCTCCGGCCGTTTGCTACAATAAAGGCCGGAGGTGCTTTATTTATGAAGAAAAAACTGCTATTTTTAAGTGTCGGGATCGTATTCCTGCTGCTTCTTTATTTTCTTTCCGGCTGGATCCGGACGGCGGAGCAGTTAAAGCGGCTTTCGGACGGCTCTATTCCGGGCAGTCTGGTCGAACTGTATGAGCGGAATCCGGAGGCGTGGCAGTTTGTGTTGGATTATCCCGCAAAAAAGGATCAGAAGGAGGAGATCCGCCTCTCCGGTGAGATCACGAAAGGCGAGATCCCGTTGTTTCTGCAATGGGACGAGCGGTGGGGGTATGAGACCTATGGCGATGATTTTCTGGCGGTTACCGGGTGCGGCCCGACCTGCCTTGCTATGGTATCCTGCGGTTTGAGCGGCAGCGATGAATGGAATCCGTATGCAGTCGCGCAGATGGCGCAGCAGGAGGGGTATTATGTGCAGAACGTCGGCTCTTCGTGGGAGCTGATGACAAACGGCGCAGAGAAAATGGGGCTTTCGGGAAAGGAACTGGTGTTTGACGAGGCGCATATCCTGGCCGCCCTGCGGGAAGGGCAGCCCATCATCTGTGCCATGCGGAAGGGCGATTTCACGGATTCTGGCCATTTCATCGTCTTAAAGGCGGCGGATGAAAACGGGCGGATCCTGCTCTGCGATCCGAACAGCCGGAAAAACAGCGAAAAGGCGTGGGAGCTTTCGGAACTGATGCCGCAGATCAAGAATTTGTGGGGGTATTCGCTGGCGTAGAGCGTTCCCTCAGCCGTCAGCCTTCTGGGAAAATTCGTGCGAGCACGATTTCCCAGATTGCGTTTAGTTTCGTCCAGTTCAGCGAACGCCCATTCGCAAAGTCGCGCTGCCGCGCTTTCCGGCGCCTTCGCGCCTGCCTTTGCTCATAAAATGGGCGTTCCCTCAGCCAAAAGCCGATGCGGAAAATTGATGCGAGCACGATTTTCCAGATTGCTTTTAGTTTCGTCCAGTTCAGCGCACGCCCATTCGCAAAGTCGCGCTGCCGCGCTTTCCGGCGCCTTCGCGCCTGCCTTTGCTCATAAAATGGGCGTTCCCTCAGCCAGGTTTCGATGTGTGCCGTTCATGCAAGCATGACGTCACCCATCAGAAACCGGCTGGCTGAACTGGTGGGAAGAAAACTATAAAAATATCAATTATGGGTTGACTTTCCGAGAAAATTTTGCTACAGTAGAGACACCATCATTGATTATAGTAGGAGTAAGATACATTTAATGGCTTGTACTGGTAATCGAAAGTAGCACAGCGTACTGTCGTTGAGAGGGTATTGCTGTGCTTTTTTCGTGGTATTTTAGAGAAAGCGGAGGCAGCAGGAAGATGTTTCTGAAAAAGAACGATTTATATGCAGAGGAGAAGAGCGTATTTTACCGGCGCATCACAAAGCTGATGCTGCCGATCGTGGTGCAGAACCTGTTGAGCGCGGCGGTAAACTCCGCCGATGTCATTATGCTGAATTATGTGGGACAGTCTTCGATTTCGGCGGTTTCCCTGGCGGCGCAGTATTCCAGCATCCTGTTCATGGCATATTACGGGCTGGGAACCGGGGCGACGATGCTGTGCGCCCAGTATTATGGGAAAGGGGATCTGCGGGCGATTCAGGCGGTCGAGGGCATCGCTCTTCGTTTTTCCATCGCGCTCTCCCTGCTGGCGGCCGGAATGGCGCTGCTCTTCCCGGAGCGGCTGATGCGGATCTTTACGCCGGATCCGGAACTGATCCCGCTTGGCGCGTCCTATCTGCGCTGCATCAGTCTGGCTTATGTCTGCTGGGGAATTTCGGAGATCTACCTGTCCGTGCTGCGGAGCGTCGGGCGCGTAGTGGCCAGCACCGTCATGAACATGATGGCATTTTCCCTGAATATCTTTTTTAACGCGGTTTTTATCTTCGGGCTGTTCGGGATGCCGAAAATGGGGGCGGCGGGAGTTGCGATCGCCACTTCGCTTTCCCGGCTGATCCAGCTTCTGGGATGTTTTGCGATCTCCTTCCGGAGCAAAGACATCAAGCTGGATTTACGCGATCTGTTTGTGAAAAACCGGCTGTTGTTTTCGGATTTTGTGCGGCTGTCGCTGCCGGCGCTGGGAAATGACCTGATCTGGGGGCTGGCGTTTTCTATGTATTCGGTGATCCTGGGGCATTTGAGCAGCGATGTGGTCGCCGCAAATTCGTTCATTGTGGTCGTGCGGAATTTTGCGACCATCCTCTGTTTCGGGATCGCGAGCGCGGGCGGGATCCTTCTGGGAAACGTTATCGGCGAAGGAAAGCTGGAACTGGCGCGGCGCGATGCCGGGCGGCTGCTGAAACTGACGGTGGCCGGTGCGGCAGCGGGAGGGCTTTTGATCCTTGCAGCATCCCCGTTTGTCGTGCAGTATGCGGATCTTTCGGATCAGGCACGCATTTATCTGAAAGGAATGCTGCTTATCAATACCTATTATGTCATGGGGATCGGCGTCAATACGATGCTGATCGTCGGGGCATTCCGGGCGGGCGGAGACAGCCGGTTCGGATTTATCTGCGACTCCCTGGGAATGTGGTGTTACGCGGTGCCGCTCGGCTTTTTCGCGGCGTTTGTTCTGAAACTTCCGGTCATGTGGGTGTATTTTCTGCTCTGCACGGATGAATTTATCAAGTGGCCGTGGGTATTCCGCCATTATTTCAGCGGGAAATGGCTGAAAAATATCACGAGGGAGGATCTGTTCGGTGAAACACGGGAAAGCTGCGAATAGGAAACAGGAACTGCTCGGCGGAATCAAAGACGGTGTACCGATCGCGCTCGGTTATCTTTCCGTCAGCTTCAGCATCGGGATCATGGCGGTATCTTCGGGATTCAGCGTCTTTCAGGGGGCGTTTATGAGCCTTACGAACGTGACAAGCGCGGGACAGTTTGCGGGGATCCGGGTGATCGCCGCGGGCGGGACTCTTTTTGAACTGGTTTTGACGCAGGTGATCATCAATCTGCGTTATGCACTGATGAGCCTCTCGCTTTCCCAGAAACTTTCGGAGGATATTACGCTTTGGCAGAGGCTTGTCATTGCGTTTGCCAATACAGACGAGATTTTTGCCGTCGCCATGAGCCACGCAAAGAGCCTGACATTTCCGTATATGCTGGGGTTGGAATGCCTTCCGATCCTCGGCTGGACAGGCGGCACCATTCTGGGAGGAGCGGCGGGGCAGCTGCTTCCGGCGCCGGTCGGCAGCGCGCTAAGCGTCGCATTGTACGGCATGTTTATTGCCGTCGTCGTGCCGGAGGCCGTGAAAAAAAGGCCGGTGCTGATCGTAGCGGCAGCGGCGGCGCTCGTCAGCTGCGCCTTCCGCTATCTGCCGTTTTTTTCGGGAATTTCGGAAGGAATTTCGATTATTATAAGCACGGCGGCGGCCGCTCTGCTCGGAGCTTTGTTTTTTCCGGTGAAGGAGGAAACAAAAGACGGCGGTAACGAGGGAGGGACGGCGTCATGATCTATCTGTATATTCTGGCGATGGCGGGCGTGACGTATCTGATCCGCATGATCCCGCTGACCGTCTTTCAAAAAAAGATCAAGAAGCGGTGGATCCGTTCTTTCTTATATTATGTGCCTTACGCCTGTCTGACGGCGATGACGGTTCCGGCTGTTTTTTACGCGACGGGAAATCCGCTCAGCGCGGCGTTCGGCGTTGCGGCGGCGGTGATCCTTGCCTGCCGCGGGAAAAGTCTGGTGACGGTGGCGGCGGGCGCGTGCATCACGGTATTTCTGGCGGAGCAGCTGCTTATGCACATTCTTTTGTAAAGAGAGCGTGCGCTTTTTTGGCGCATTCTTATAAAAATGATTCCAGGAGGGGGAAAAATGGCAAAAATTTATGCGGCGGGATCGCCGGAGATCACGGAAAGGGAAAGGGAGCACATGGAACTTTCGCGGCAGCTGGCCGGGGAGTGCGTGGTGCTGCTGGAAAACAACGGCGTTCTGCCGTTATCGGGAGGTAAGAAGCTGGCGCTGTTCGGAAACGGTGCGGCGGATACGGTGAAAGGCGGGACCGGATCGGGCGACGTCAACACCAGAACCAATATCGGGATCGAGCAGGGGCTGGAGGAGAACGGTTTTACGATCCTGACGAAAGACTGGCTGAGCCGGCAGCGCAGGAAACGCGCAGACGAGAAGGCGGCTTATCTGGACCGCGCATCGGGCAATCCGGTCGATTCTTTTCTGCATCCGTTTCAGGAGATTGCCCCGGTGGAGATCACCGAAGCGGATCTGGAAGCGGCGGATACGGACACCGCGGTGTATGTGATCGCGCGCAATTCGGGAGAGGGAGCCGACCGCTATGATAAGCGGGGCGATTATCTGCTGTTTGAAGAAGAGAAGGCGCAGCTGCAGATGTTAGCGGAGCGCTATGCGCATGTGGTCGTTGTTTTAAATGTCGGCGGGATCCTCGATATGGCGGAGATCAGGGAAATCTCCGGGATCGATGCGGTCCTTCTGATGACGCAGCTTGGAAATGTCGGCGGATACGTTCTGGCGGATGTGCTTTCCGGCCGTGTAACGCCGTCCGGCAAGCTGACGGACACCTGGGCGGAGCGCTACAGCGATTATCCTTCTTCCGCTTCGTTCAGCCACAACAACGGGAATCTGAACGACGAGTATTATACGGAAGGAATTTACGTGGGATACCGGTATTTTGACGCGTTCGGCGTGGATCCGGTTTACTGTTTCGGCTACGGGAAGAGCTATACGGATTTTGCGATCCGGACGGAGCAGGTTTCGGTGGAAAACGGGCGGATCGTGGTATCGGTTTCCGTGGAAAATATCGGAAAAACCTATTCCGGGAAGGAAGTCGTTCAGGTCTATTATTCGGCTCCGCAGCAGTCGCTGGCCAAGCCGTATCAGGAACTGGCGGCATATGGAAAGACCGGGCTTCTTGCGCCGGGCGAAAGCGAGACGCTTCAGATTTCGTTTGAAGTAAGGGATATGGCATCTTATTCGAAAGAGGAGGCGGCCTGGATCCTGGAAGCGGGAGAATACCTTCTGCGCGTCGGAAACAGCTCGCGGGATACTTTCCCGGCAGCAGTTCTGGTTTTGAAAGAAACGGTAAAAACGGAGGCGGTCAGGAATCTGTTTGCGGATTCCGTCAGTCTGGAGGAAATTTCCGCACCGGACCGCGCCGCTTATGGGGAAGAAGCGGATCCGGAGCTTGTGCGCATGGTGCTGGATCCGGGGACGGTCGATACCCGGACGGCGGTTTATCAGGAAAAACGGGAAGAGATGACCACGGATCAGACGAAACAGCTGACACTGGACGATGTGCGTGAAGGAAGATGCACGGTGGAAGAGCTTACCGCGCAGCTTTCGATCGAAGAGATGGCCGAACTGTGCGTCGGAACGATGCGCATGGACGGCGGAAGCGTCGTAGGCAACGCGTCCTACATGGTTCCGGGAGCTGCGGGCGATACCAGCGCGATTCTGGAAGAATCCCGCGGCATCAAGACCATGATCCTTGCGGACGGACCGGCGGGACTCCGTCTGCAGCCGGTATTTAAGACCGACAAAGAAGGAAAACTGCTTCCGGGCGGCATGATCCTCGGCGATATCGTGGAAGGATTTTCCCCGGAGTATACAGAGGAAAATTCCGATACTTATTATCAGTACTGCACGGCCATCCCGATCGGCTGGGCGCTGGCGCAGTCGTGGAATACCGCTCTTTTAGAGGAGATCGGGGATATGGTCGGAAGGGAAATGGAACTCTTCGGGATCGATCTCTGGCTGGCTCCGGCGCTTAATATCCACCGGAATCCGCTCTGCGGGAGAAACTTCGAGTACTATTCCGAGGATCCGCTGATCAGCGGAAAAACGGCGGCGGCGATCACGAGGGGCGTCCAGAAGCATAAGGGAAAAGGAACGACGATCAAGCATTTTGCAGTCAATAATCAGGAGGACAACCGCTATTTTACCAATGCGCATGTCAGCGAACGCGCGCTGCGTGAGATCTACCTGAAAGGATTTGAGATCGCGGTAAAGGAGTCCCAGCCGTTGTCGATCATGACGTCCTACAACCTGCTGAACGGCATCCATACGGCGAACCACTATGAACTGGTGCAGTCCGTGGCGCGTGACGAATGGGGATTTGAGGGCGTTATCATGTCCGACTGGTTTACCTCCCAGGAGCAGCCTGCAATGGATAAGAGCATCAAGGTCATCTATCCGATATCGGCTTCGACCGGCTGCATTTACGCCGGAAACGATATCCAGATGCCGGGCTGCCAGAAAAATGTGGACGATCTGGTGGAAACCCTGCGGGACGGGAAGGAGATCGACGGCTATCCGATCACGCTGGCGGACCTGCAGTTTAACGCGGCAAACGTGATCCGTGCGGTGATAAAAACAACTTCATGACATGAATCTGACATTTTTTCTCGATTTCTTGTATATGGAACTTTCCGGAATGTCTATAATAGAAGAACCGGTAAGAAAAAAATCAATCTATAAGGAGGGAAAAAATGTGAAGAAACCAAAAATTGCAGCGGCGCTTGCTGCGGTTCTGTGCATGATCCTGATGACCGTCCCGGTGATGGCGGCGGGGACAGATGCAGGAGAACCGACGGTAACGCTGACAATGGACAAGGACGCCTATAAAACAGGCGAACCGATGACGGCAACGGTAGAAATCCGGAACACGACTTCAGAGCGAATCAAAAATATCAGCGTTGAAGTAGAGGTTCCGGAAGGCTATCAGACAGAGGACGGTCAGACAGGCAAAGCGATCATCCAGATTCCGGGCAGCATTGCGAAGGACAAGAGTTTGAAGCAGGATGTGAAATTTGTCGTAAAACCTTCTACAGCCGCAAAACCAGAAAGCAATAACTCCGGAAATAAGAATGGGGGGGCGAATACCGGTGACCCGTCCAATCTTGTGCTCTGGTGCGGACTGGCTCTGGCTGGCAGCGCAGTACTTGTTTTGTTATGGAAGAAACGCAAAACAGGCATTAAGGTGCTTTCACTGTTATTAGTCGTAACGCTTACAGGAACTATGATCTGGATGCCGGAGTTTTATGCGAAGGCGGCAGAAACGGAGAAAAATCTGCAGACAGATATGAGTAGCCTGATCTCCAGCGGCGGCTATCAGTTAAAGTGGAACGATGAGTTTGACGGAACAGAGCTGAATAAGAGCGACTGGAATGTAGAAACCCACGATCCTGGCTGGGTAAATGAGGAATTACAGGCTTATGTGGATTCCGAAGAAAACATTTTTGTCAAAGACGGCAAGCTGGTGCTTCATCCGATCCAGACAAAAAGCGAAGACGGCAAGTATTCTTATACTTCCGGACGCGTGAATACCCAGAACAAGCATGACTATAAGTACGGTCTGTTTGTGGCGCGTGCAAAGGTTCCGACCGGAATGGGCTATCTTCCGGCATTCTGGATGATGCCGACCAATGAGAACCTGTATGGACAGTGGCCGAAATGCGGTGAGATCGATATTATGGAAGTTATGGGTCAGACAACCAATAAAGCCTATAACACGATTCATTTTGGAGAGCCGCATGATCAAAAACAGGGTACTTATACCACAGCAGCGGATGAGAAAGATTTTGCTGCGGATTTCCATGAATTTGCACTGGAATGGCTGCCGGGCGAACTGATCTGGTATGTGGACGGCGTAGAGACTTTCCGCACCAGTGACTGGTTTTCTGCAACGGAAGGAAAAGGAACCGTATCTTATCCGGCACCGTTTGACCAGAATTTCTATGTCATTTTAAATCTGGCAGTCGGCGGTTCATGGGTTGGATATCCGGACAATGCGGCATTCAAGAGTTCCGATTACGAGATCGATTATGTGAGAGTTTACCAGAAAGACAGTTATGATGACAGCAATGTAAAAGCTCCGGTAAAAGAACCTGTCTTTACTGGAACGATTGATGACGGAAACTACATTGAAAGCGGAGATTTTACAGAAGAAGTTCCGGTAGAAAAACCGGTAGCAGCAGAGAAGAAGTTTAAGCTGAATGGAAAAGAAAAGGCGCTTTCGGTAAAAATATCGTATTCTTTCGCTGTAAATGCAGAACTGAAAAAGGATCCGGAAAAAGGCAAATGGACATTCTTGGAAGATAAGAATGGAGTTGCAAGTCAGCAGATTCAGGAAACGGCTGACGGTTCCGGAAAAGAAATTTATATCCAGACGGAAAAAGAAGGAGATGCAGATTACAGCGTGCAGCTGGTGCAGCCGGGAATCCCGATGCAGAAGGGCGCAAAGTATAGGGTTACTTTTGATGCGTATGCAGATGCGGCAAGAACAATGCAGACGAAGATTTCCGCTCCGGATCACAACTGGGCGGAGTACTGGGGGCCGGTGACGGTTGCCCTGACAACCCAGAAGCAGACATTCAGCTATGATTTCCAGATGACGGCTGATGACGATGCAAACGGACGTCTGGAGTTTAATATGGGTCATGCGGGGTCTACTGCAGGAATCCATATCAGCAATATCAAAGTGGAAAAAGTCGGCTATGAAGTCATTCCGGAAGATACCAGCAAGAAAGTGCTTTCGGATGGAAACTACATCTATAACGGTGAATTCCAGGAAGGTGAAGGACGCACAGGTTACTGGGAATTTGAAACTCCGGAAGGAACGGTTATTTCCGTAACCAATGAGGATCCGGCTGACCGGAGATTGAAGATCGTTGCTCCGGCAGGCACATCCGAAAATACGCCGGTAAAGATTTTCCAGAATGAGATCTCACTGGAAAATGGTAAATATGCATTCAGCTTTACGGCGCAGGGGCCGAAAGGAAGCAGCATTGTTGTAACGGTGGCAGGGAAAACCTTCACAGAAACGCTGGATGGCACCAAGCAGACGTTTACGGAAAAATTTGAATTGGGTCAGACGGCTGCAAAGGCAGCAGCTGCCGGTCAGAGCGTTGAATTTAAGATTACATCGGCGGGAACCTACTATCTGGATGACATTCGTCTGGAAGAAGACGCTTTGATCAAAAACGGAAGCTTCAATGCAGGATTTACCGGATATCAGCCGTATGTCGAAGGCAGCGCTTCCGCAAGCTATGTAGTAGACAGCCAGAAAGAGGATCATGCGGCAAACTTTGGCATCAGCGATACCGGCGATGCTGATTGGAAAATCCAGCTGAAACAGAATAATGTGGAAATGGAAGAAGGTCAGTGGTATCGGTTGAGCTTCAAGGCAAAATCTACGCTGGATAGAAAGCTGATGTATGCAATCCAGAGAGATGGTTCAACTCATAAGACTCCTGAAGGCGGTGAAGACTGGACTCCTTACTGTCAGAATACGGTAGATTTAACCGGCGAATGGCAGACGATTACGAGAGAATTCCAGATGAAAGAACCGGATGATGCAGGATCGATTTTAAGTATTTCTATGGGCGCGGTCGGCGGAAAGCAGATTAAGGAAAAGCATGATATTTATATTGACGATATTCTGCTGGAGAAGATTCCGCCGCAGGAAGAGCCGGTCATTCCGCCTACTGAAGCTGGTGTAAATCTACTGAAAAATGCAGATTTTGCAGAAAAAGATGCTAATTGGGATGTAGATGGGAAAGACAACAAGTGTACTGCAACCTTTGATAACAAAAAAGCGGTATTTGACATCTGGGATGTTGGAACAGACGATTGGGATGTAAAGCTGAGATATAAAGATTATATTACATTAGAAGCTGGTGCAACGTATAAAGTTAAGTTTAAGGCAACGTCTACAGAAGGGCGTACAATTAAGTTATCCATGATGAATCCTGAGTATGCATGGTATGGCGGAGAGGATATTGAATTGGAAAAAGATCAGGAGCTATCCTTTGAACGTACCTATACCATTGGAAATGATGAGGATGGAAAGCCGTTGCCGACTTGTGATCAGATTACGTTTGCGATTTCTATGGGTAAGATAGGAGAGACTACCCCAACGTCTGTTATTACATTATCTGACTTTTCTTTAGAGAAAGTTTCTGGAGGAGAATCGGATAATCCGGGGGGGTCAACTGATCCGAGTGATCCAACGGTTTCTGCGGAGAATATGCTGAAAAATGCTGATTTTTCAAAAGGAGAAGAATCATGGGAGGTTGTAACTGCCTCTTCTGCAGTAGCTGATCCATCCTTTGATAGTACAAATAAAAAGGTAGTTTATCAAATAACAAATGTTGGAGAAGATGAGTGGCATATACAGTTGAAGCAATCTGGCCTATCTTTGAAAAAAGGTGCAAAATATAGTTTGAAATTTAAGGCAAATTCAACCGAAACTCGGAAAATTAAGTGGGCATTCAACAAGGGTGATGCTTATATTCAGGGCGGTGAATTTGACTTGAATGCAAATAAAACAGAAGAGTGTAAAGATGAAGCCATTACCTTCACCGGAGAGGATAATGCAAATGTTACATTTGTTGTTTCAATGGGGCTGATGTTCCAATATGATGCTAATGCTAGGACTCCAATTAACACACCTGTTTCTACTATCACCTTATCCGATTTCGAATTAGTGGAAGTGAAATAATTTCACAATGAATCAGGAAAATCAGCCTGTGCCGGAGTGCATGGGCTGATTTTTTCCGACTTACGGACTTTATAGCAAGTGCAAAGTCCTATGTTGAATTGTCCTAAAAAACATCGCTGATTATGAGAATTTTTCTTGCATTTTCCCATAAAGTCTGTATAATAAATACAAAGGCATAGAAAAAGCATATCCTATTTTTGTTTTACTCTTTTTTCGTTTCAACGCTGCTTCGTCAGATGGAACCGGAAAAGAATCCGAAAACAGGAAATCCCTTTTTACCAACAATTGAATTAGGAGAAGATGATATGGAAAACACGAAAGAAAGCGGATCGCTTCCGGGAAGCATGGAGACGCTGAGCACGCTCCAGCTGACCGAAAACATGGAGGGGCTGGATGCACAGAGCAAGCAGCTTTTACACAGCAGGGAAGTTCTTGCGGTTATTCTGCAGGGTGTAGTAGAGGAATACCGGGGCTACAGCCGGAAAGAGATCATGGAGATGATCGAACCGGATTCGATCTCCGGGGAGAAGGAAGTTTCGCCGGGAAGGACGAACAGCACGATACAGGGAAGCGCAACGGAATTTACGCAATTGAATGAAAAAGCATCGCGTTTTGATGTGGCATTCCGTGCCAGAAATCCAAAGCTGTCAAAGAAAGACATGCTGGTC
>CANQDS010000016.1 GCA_947593655.1 uncultured Lachnospiraceae bacterium
GGAGTACAGAAAAATAAGTCAAATATCATTTGAGAGAAAAACAATGGAAAAGTTGCCAACGATTACTTGACACAAACTTTTTCTTTTAATTTTTTGACAACGATTAACGCCTATGATACACTAAAATAGATTAGCAGAACCTGTTATATGGTATTTTTTTGAGGTGACGGAATTGGATAAGTACGAGTACAATTTAAAAATAGATCAGATGAAAACGCTTTGTGCGGAAGAGAATTATGAATCGGCAGCTGAAATCGCAGATACCATTAACTGGAATAAAGTCAAAAATGTCAACGCACTTGTCCGTGCGGGTGAAGTGTATGAGAAGGTAGAGCGTTATGAGGAAAGCCGTGATATTCTGCTGATGGCTTATGACCGTTCCCCGATCGGAAGAATGATCATCTTCCGTCTGGCGGAAGTGGCGATCAAGATGAAGGATTTTGCCGCGGCACAGGAATATTACGATGAATTTGTAGAAATTGCCCCGCATGATAATCTGAAATACATTCTCCGGTATGAGTTAAAGAAGGGGCAGGGAGCGGATATCAAGGAACTGATCACGATCCTGGAGGAGCTGAAAGAGCAGGAATACACGGAAGAATGGTCTTATGAGCTGGCGTATCTGTACCATCGGGCGGGCATGAGCGAGAACTGTATCGATGCCTGTGACGAATTGATCCTCTGGTTCGGGGACGGGCCGTATGTGGAGCGTGCACTGGAGCTGAAAATGCTCTATCAGCCATTAACGAAAGCCCAGGAAGAGAAATACCGCAGATTCCGTTATGCGCGGGACGGCATTACGCAGATCGATGCGGGCGAGATGATGAATTCGGGGGAATTTATCCACGATACGGTGGAGATCCCGCAGGTATCCGTCAGCGCGGAAAGATATAATACCGTGAATCTCCAGGAGGAGATCGCGAAAGGAATGGAACAGATCATCGGCGCCACGAAGAAAGAAACGGTGTCCGATACTATGGATAATATCAAAAAGATCGTCGAAGATATCCCGTATCTGCAGCTTCCGAGAGATGAGGAACCGAAAGAGGAAGAGCAGCATATTGAAACGGATGAGGAGATCGACGGTTCCTTAAAAACCAATTTTCAGGAACTGCTGGGTGAGGATTCCGACGGACAGATCAGTCTGGTGATGGACGAGAAAACCCAGATTGAGAGGCAGATCACCGGCCAGCTTACCATAGCGGATGTTCTGGATGAATGGGAGAAGACGAAGAGGGCCGCAGAAACCGTACTTCAGGAGGCGGAGCAGCGGAAGCTGGAATCCGCGAAAGCAAGGGCGCTTCTGCAGGCGGAAGATATCATGGGAAGGCTGAACGATGTTATTCCGAAACTGGATGCGGGAATCAGCCCGAAGGCCCTTCTGGAAGAAGAGTATCTGCAGGCGGGGCCGGTTCCGGAGGAGCCGGAAGTATCGCAGCCGCAGCCGGATTTCCAGCCGGAAGCAGATATCGTACCGGAAATTCCTGGATCGGAAGCAGAACCGGCGCCGGGAGAAGATGTCTTTGCGGAAAGAGAAAGCGGCCTTTTGTTCCGGCAGGGAGCAAGACCGGGAGAAACCGTACTGTTTGCACCGGAATTAAATCCGGAGGCAGAAGCGGAAGCACAGCCGGAAGAATTGATATCGGAACCGAAGCCGGTGATGGAAGAACCGCCTAAATTGGGATTGGAGCCGGAGACAGAAGCGAAAGTATGGCCGGAACCGCAGCCAATGATGGAAGAGCCGTCTGAACCGGAATTGGAGCCGGAGGCAGAAGCGAAGACATGGCCGGAATCGCAGCCAATGATGGAAGAGCCGTCTGAACCGGAATTGGAGCCGGAAGCAGAAGCGAAGGCATGGTTTGAACCGGAAGGGCAGATACCGGAACCGCAGCCAGTGATGGAAGAATCGTTTGGAATCGAGCCGGAACCGCGAACTGAACGGAAAGAACTGATACCGGAAGAACCGTCTGAACCGGAATTGAATCCGGAGGCAGAAGCGAAGGCATGGCCGGAACCGGAAGAACTGCCCCCGCTGGAGCCGGAGTCGGAAGATGACGATATTGAAAAGGCGCTGGCGAAAGAGCTGGATGCCGAGTCAGAGCCGAGACCGAGACCGGAACCGAAGCCTGTTTTCCGAACGGTCAACACGGCAAAGCCGGCCGGAAGAACCGAAGCCGGATTTGATAAGATCGAGCAGATTGTCAGGGAGGAACTCGGTGATCTTCCGGAATCCAAACCGCAGTTTTCCGATACCAAGAAGCTCCTGGGGCGGGAGATCCTGCGCATGAGCCAGACAACCCGGATGGATTTTACTCCGGAAGACCTAGATCAGCTGAGAAGACCGGAGAAACCGAAAGTTGTTTACCATCTGACGCCGGAGCAGAAAGCGGTATTTTCTTATTTTGTACCGGTTAAAGGAATGGAGGATCAGCTGGCCCGCACGTTAAAACAGGTTTCCCGGCATTTAGAGGAAGGATCGAATGCCGGAACGGGCAACATCATCATTCAGGGCGGCCAGGGATGCGGGAAGACGGTTCTGGCTACAAGCATTATTAAGGCTCTGCAGAAAGAAACAGGCTGTCCGAACGGGAAGATCGGAAAGATCGATGCGGCGGCTTTAAATAAGAAAGATATCCAGCTTCTTCTGCGCAAAGTGGAAGGCGGCTGCCTGATCATCGAGCGGGCGGGAGAACTGTCGCGGGAAGCGGAAGTGACGCTGTCCCTGCTGCTTGAGCATGATAAGAGCGGTATCCTCATTATATTAGAAGATACTTCCAAGGGAATCCGCAAAGCGCTTTCTTTAAATGAGAGTTTTGCAAAAATGTTCACCGAAAAAATCGATGTGCCGATCTTTACCAACGACGATCTGGTAGTATTTGCAAAGTCCTATTCGCATGAGCTCGGTTACGAGATCGACGAAGTGGCGGTTTTGGCGTTGTACAACCGGATCAGCAGCATCCAGAGGCTGGATCAGTCTACAACGATCACGGAAGTCAAAGAGATCGTGGATGAAGCGATTGAGAGGGAAGCACGCAGAGGAATCAAAAAGGCGTTCAGTATTTTGACGGCGAAACGCTATACCGATGATGATCGAATCCTTTTAAGAGAGAAGGATTTTGAATAAAAAAATATGGAGGGGGAAAATATGAGTAACTTTACGGAAATGGACTGCTATCTGTTCGGACAAGGCACGCACTATGATATTTACCACAAGATGGGAGCCCATTTAACAGAAATGGATGGTGTGAAGGGCGTATGCTTTAATGTATGGGCGCCTCGTGCGAGCAGGGTTTTTGTAGTCGGAGACTTTAACGGCTGGAACGAGTGGGAGTACGAAATGCATCGGGTGGAGCCGCAGACGATCGGCGTTTACGAGCTGTTCATACCGGGCGTGGAAAAAGGTGCGCTGTACAAATTTTTAATTCATACGCAGGATGGAAGAAGGCTGTTTAAGTCGGATCCGTTTGCGAATTTTGCAGAACTTCGTTCCGGTACTGCGTCAAGGGTAACGGATATCGACCATTTCAAATGGACGGACGGCACATGGATGAAGAAGCGTGCAGAACTGAAAGAGGAAGAGGTTTATGCGCAGCCGATGGCGATTTATGAAGTTCATCTGGGTTCCTGGATGCGTCATCCGTCCCGTGAAGACGAGGGATTTTATACTTACCGCGAACTGGCGGATTCTCTGGTAAAATATGTGAATGAAATGGGGTATACCCATGTAGAACTGATGGGTATTTCCGAATATCCGTTTGACGGCTCCTGGGGATATCAGGTTACCGGCTATTATGCACCGACTTCCCGTTACGGAACGCCGGAGGACTTTGCATATCTGGTCAATGAGTTCCATCGGCATAAGATCGGCGTTATCCTTGACTGGGTACCGGCGCATTTCCCGAGAGACGCCCACGGCCTTGCCGAGTTTGACGGGAGCTGCCTGTATGAGTATGCGGATACCCGGAAAGGCGAGCATCCGGATTGGGGAACCAAGATCTTTGATTACAGTAAAAACGAAGTCAAGAATTTCCTGATCGGCAGCGCACTGATGTGGGTTGAGAATTACCATATTGACGGTCTCCGCGTGGATGCGGTAGCCTCCATGCTCTATCTGGATTATGGAAAGCAGGACGGACAGTGGGTTGCAAATATCTACGGCGGAAATAAGAATCTGGAAGCGATCGAATTTTTCAAACATATCAATACCCTGATCCTTGGAAGGAATCCAGGCGTTGTCATGATCGCCGAAGAATCGACGGCCTGGCCGAAAGTAACCGGGAAAGCGGAAGATGACGGGCTGAATTTCAGCTATAAGTGGAATATGGGCTGGATGCACGACTTTTTGGACTATATGAAGCTGGATCCGTATTTCCGTAAATTCAACCACAATAAGATGACATTTGCGATGAGCTATAATGAGAGCGAAAAATACATTCTCGTGCTCTCCCACGACGAAGTGGTTCATCTGAAATGTTCGATGTTAAATAAGATGCCGGGGCTGGAAGGGGATAAATTCAAGAACCTGATGGCCGGATATGCGTTTATGATGGGACATTCGGGCAAGAAACTGCTGTTTATGGGGCAGGATTTCGCGCAGGCGCAGGAGTGGAGCGAAGAGCGCGAGCTTGACTGGTACTTATTGCAGAATCCGAACCACAAAAAAGTGCATGACTGGGTAAAAGAACTGCTTCATATTTATATATCAAATCCATGCATGTATGAGCTGGACAGCAGCTGGGACGGATTTGAATGGATCAACGCGGACGACGGCGACAGGAGTATTTTCAGTTTCGTCCGTAAGAGCAAAGACAAGAAGAACAATCTGCTCTTTGTGATTAACTTTACTCCGGTGGAGCGTCTGGAATATCGTGTCGGCGTTCTGAAAAGAAAAGTGCACAAACTGATCTTAAACAGCGAAGATCCGAAGTTCAACGGCTCGGATACCAGTCGTCCGGTTTCCTATAAACCGGAAAAGATCGAGTGTGACAACCAGCCGTATTCCATCGCTTATCCGCTTCCGGCGTATGGGGTTGCCGTATTTAAATTCTAGGACCGGAAAACATATTCATAAGAAAAAGAGTCTGTCAGCAGACTCTTTTTTTTGTTGATTCTGCCGATATATATATCAGATGCCATGAATATCGATCGAAAAAGGGGTGTAGTATTCCAACATGCATATAGATCAGTCAAATTATTTTGAACCGGGCAGGAAAACCGATGCGCCGGAGCCTGCGAAGGGAATCGCAAATTACATACGGAAAGAGAATCCTCTTCCGGGAATGGCCGCGTCTTATCAGGCGGCGGAGGAATCCGGCGTTTCCGCTTCCGGAAGCGTATATTTGGGCGATGCGACTTATCCGTTTCCGGGAAGGGAGAAGGAAAATCCGACCGCTGCGGAACAGTTAGAAGCCAGTGAAGCAAAATCCGTGACCGACCGGAAAAATCAGATGGCGGTGCTTGCCAATACGACCACGCCGGAAGATTTTGCGAAAATACAGGAGTCCGGTTTTTCTCTGACGGATGCGGACAGTGCCGCGATCATTACCGTTACGGATGAGATCAAGGCGGTTTTGGCGCGGGCGGGGGCAGACATATCCATTTACGGAGATCCGCTGAGCGAGGAGGAACTGGCGCAGATAACCGGAAACCGTGCGGTTGCCGTCCAGATCGCGCAGAAGCTGAAAGAATATGATCTTCCGGTAACGGAAGAGAACATAAACGATTCTTTGAAAGCGTACGAAGATGCGGATTCACTCGATCCGATGAGCGAAGATGCCGTGCAATATCTGATCCGCAACCGATTGTCCCCAACGATCCGGAATGTTTACTGCGCAGAGTACAGCAGTACAGAGAACGGCGCGGGAGGCAGAAAGAATCTGCCGCTGTCGGAGAGCGATTTTGCGGCGATGAAGGATCAGATCTCCCGGATCATTACCGATGCGGGACTTCCGGTTAATGAAGAAACGATGGGCGAGAGCCGCTGGCTGATGGAAAAGGGGCTGCCGCTTACCGCAGAAAACCTTGCTTATCTGAACGGATTAAAAGGATTGGCCGCGCAGCTTGCTTCGCCGGAAGGAACCGGCCAGCAGTTTTTGATCTCTGCGATGGCAGAGGCCGTTTCCGAAGGGAAAAGACCGCAGGATGCTGTGATGATACCCGGTTATTCTTTGCATGACCAGGCGGAAGAGGTCATGGATGTCATTCAGAATGTGCAGGAAGAAGATCTGGCTTACTGCGTAGAGCGGGGCGAGGAGCTGACGCCTGCCAATTTAAAAACCGCGATCGCCAACCGGGGCGAGCCGTCCGCGGCAAAAGAAGAGCTTGCGTTACTGACCGCGCGGCGCCAGCTGGAAGAAACCCGTCTTGTGATGACGGCGGAAGCCAATTATGCGCTTTTGAAGAAAGGGATCGCGATCGATACCAAGCCGTTAGAGGAACTGGTGGAGCAGCTGAAAGATCAGGAAAATCAGTATTATAAGGAACTTCTGGGGCAGGAAGGCGTAAAAGATGCGCCGGAAGCTGTCGCTGCGTTTAAAGAGACAACAGAAATTCTTTCGCATCTGAAGAGTTATCCGGCGTATCTGCTGAATGAGGCGTCGCCGGGCGACACGCTGCATATGCTCCATGAAAAAGGAGCGCCGTTAAAAGATGCGTTTGAAAAAGCAGGCAGAAGCTATGAAACGCTGATGACGGCGCCGCGGTCTGATATGGGGGATTCCATACAGAAGGCATTCCGGAATGTCGATGATATTTTACAGGATCTGGGACTTGAAACAACCGAAGCAAACCGCAGAGCCGTGCGGATTCTGGCTTATAATCAGGACGCAGTCACACAAGATGCCGTCAGCCGCGTGAAAGCGGTCGATGAAGAAGTCCAGCGCGCGTTCGGCAATCTGACGCCGAAAGTCACTCTGGAAATGATCCGGCGTGGAATGAATCTTCTGGATATGGGAATCGCCGAATTGAATCAGGCCGCGGAAGAGATCAGGAATGAGATCGGAAATCCGGAAGAAGAGCGTTTCCAGAAATTCCTCTGGAAACTGGAACAGAATCATGAGATTTCCAGCGAGGAGAGAAAATCATATATTGGAGTTTACCGTCTGATCGCCAGAGTGGAGAAAACAGACGGAGCAGCGATCGGATATCTGCTGGATCAGGGGGCGGACATTACGATGCGTTCCCTTTTATCGGCAGTCCGCTCCGGAAAAAAAGGCGGGATGAACTACCGCGTAGACGATACGTTTCAGGGCGTGGATGCGGTTCCGAAGAATGATCGCATTGACGACCAGATCAATGCGGCTTATCAGCAGAACTGTGTCCGTGATATCGCAGATACCGTAACACCGGCCTTTTTTAAAGCCGTACCGCAGAAAGACTGGGAAAACATGACGCCGGAGGCAATGAAAGAGGCTGTCCGGAAAGCAAATTCCGAACATCCGGAAGCGGAAGAAGAGGCGGCTTATGCCAGAGAGCAGATCGAAACGTTTGCGAAAGCCCGGTCGGTTTCCGAAGATGTGTACGCCTTTTTGGAGCGCAGCGATCTGGCTAACAGCGCGGATAATATCCTGGCGGCGGAGCGGATGCTGCGGGATCCGGATCAGATGTTTGAAATCCTCTGGGATACCAAAGGCGCTTCGTTTGACGGCATGAAAGAGATTCGGAAAATGAAAGAAGAACTTTTGGAGCGGTTTCAGGAAGCGCTTCAAAATCCGGAAGAACTGGCCAAGGCGCAGGAGGAACTGGCGGAGACTGCAGAACGTGTGATGCAGACTATGATCATAGAGAAAGAACCGATCAGCACGCTGGATCTGCGGGAACTGCGCCTGATGAACCGACAGCTTTCAATCTGTGCAAAGCGGGCTGAAGAAGAGAACTATATGATCCCGATGCAGACCGGCGGAAAGATTACCGGCGTAAATCTCAGGGTGGTAAGAGGCCGAGATACGAAAGGATTGGTTGATATCTGGTTCCGCGGCGGAAGTCTGGGAAAAATATCCGCTTCCTTTGAGGCAAAGGAGCACGGAATCAGCGGCATGATCGCGGCGGAGGATGAAAAAACCAGAAACTTCCTCTCCGAACACCTTGATATGCTGAAAGAACGTTTAGGCGCTGACGGAGAAGAAGTGGATCTTAGGACGGCATGGGTTCCGGATCTGTCTCTTTCCCGCTATGCCGGAAGCGGCGCGCCGGAGAGGAAATTTTCTGGAGAGGAAGATCCGGACAGGAAAAATCCGGTGCAGACCAAACGATTGTACCGCATCGCAGAGAGCTTTCTGACGACGGTTCGGGAACTGGAGGCTTAAAGCGGAAGGCGGTCGTCCAGATAACTGCAGACGCCCAGATAGATCGCGCGGGCGAGTTTATCCTGATAGGTATTGTCTGTCAGCAGGGCGGCTTCGGTTGGATTGCTGAGAAACCCACACTCTATGATGATCGTAGGTGTGGGTGTTTTTCTGAGCAGATAGTAGTCGTTGTTCGCTTTGCAGGCCCGCCGGGTGGAAGGCTGTAAGGTTTCACAAAGACTCTGCTGGATGCAGGTTGCAAGCGCCTCTCCGTCTTCTGAACCGGAATAGTAGAAAACCTGAGGGCCGGATGCCGATGCGTCCGGATAGCTGTTCTGGTGCAGACTGATCGTAAAAACCGGGTTGGCATCGGTGATGAGGCGGACGCGGTTTGCCATATCTTCTCTTTTTTTATTCGCAGAATCTTCAGACGCTAAAATATCGTCGGAGTCTCTGGTCAGGACGACCTGGATCCCTTTGTTTTCCAGCAGGGGTTTTAGTTTGAGGGCCAGCGCGAGGTTGATATCCTTTTCCAGCGCGCCGTTTACGCCTACTTTACCGGGATCGTTCGCTCCGTGTCCGGCGTCGATCACAATGCAGAGAGGAGCATTCTGCGCCTTTTTGTTTTCCGTCATTAGTGCCGCGCCCCGCCTCGCCAGAAAGAAGGACGCCAGAAAAAGCGTAAGAACCATGAAAACTTCAAATTTTTTTCGCATGAATTACTCCCGTGTGCGGTATCAATTCATTTTATGTGCAAAAAAAAAGAATATGCCATGTACCTGCGGGTACACGGCATAGCCTTTAATTGATATATTTGATGATAATATCCCAGATATCAGAGGTTTCAAATCCCAGTTTCCAGAAAGCGGCGCCCGCGAGGGAATTGGATTCCACAAGGCCGAGGCGCTTCTCCGCGGAGGAGGCATCTTCCAGCCAGACTTTATAAAGGATGTCATTATCTTCGTATTCTGCGTAATACTGTCCGCAGTCATCGAGCCAGGTTTTCTCGGCGTTGTGGCCGCTGACAAGGTTATTTGCGGCCTTCATGCCGTAAGCCTTTGACGACATATCGTAAGTGACTTCCGTACTGGAACTGTCTGTGGTCGGCGTAAAACTCCATACGCGGGTGTAGAACGGCATTCCCAGGATCACCTGATCGGCAGGCACTTCTTTCAAAGTATTTTCCACGCCTTCTTTCACCCAGTTGAACGAAGCGACCGAACCGGCTTCCTCCGAACCGGAATAGTGTTCGTCGTATCCCATGATCACAACGTAATCGGCAAAACAGGACTGTTCTTTCCGGTTGTAGAACGCAGTGTAGCTCATAGGTACATAGTTGTCCACCGAGAGAACCAGTCCGTTGTTATGGCACTTATAGGAAAGCTCGCGGACCAGCTGGATATAGGAATCCTGGACCGCGTTCCCATCGAGAGCCTCAAAATCCAGATTAATCCCGTCCAGATTGTACTGGATCGCGGCGGATACGATCTGATTGACCAGATTCTGGCGGGTGGAAGTATGGGTTAAAACATAAGTGCTGTCCGCATCCGGATTTTCGAGATTGTTGACGGACGCCCACACTTCGATGTTGTTCTGATGGCAGTAATTGACATAAGAAGAACTGGCCAGATCAACAAGGTTGCCGTTGTTGTCATTCAGATAAAACCATGTCGGCGAAATAATATTAATCCCCTTCGTGGCGGACAGGATATTGGCGATTTCGGAGTTAGAGTTCCGGCTCGTCACCTGATGCCAGGCCATGCAGATTTCAAAATCTTTTTTGATATGGCTGAATGTTTCCGGCACATAACCGCTTTCATAGGCCTGACTGTCCCGCTTTTTGGAAAGCGTATTGATGCGGACGTAGCCGATGATCCCGTTTTCGGTCATAACTTCCGCCCATTCATCGCCTTCGGAAAGGACGTAGACGGAATCGTTTTTCCGGACGTCTGCAAGGATCGGGCTTTTGATGCCGCCTTTTACGCGGATGGCTGTCTTCCGTTTAAAAACAGTTGTTTCAAGAGCCTCTTTGTCATTCTTTATCACGATGCGGGAAGGATCTTCATAGTAAGCGTAAATAAGATCGGAATACTGCTTCACAAATTCAATATCAATGAGCGCGGAATCCGAAGTGGCCTTTACGACCGGCCGGCCGAAGTCAACGGAGGAACGGGTTATGGTATAACTCGTGCTTTCCGCAGGGATCGTGATCAGATCCGAAGCCGTGGAGTAAAACATGATATTCTCATTGGGATCCCAGTAAAACCGCTCGTTGATGGAATCGTGTACAAACTGGTAGTCGAGGTAAATATTGCCGTCGATCAGGGCGGCGGAAGAATCGGAAAGTTCCTGATTCAGGACAATGGCCGCCTGATCCTCCGAAGTAAGGTTGTAATATTCTGACAGGTCTTTTCTTTCTTTGGTCGGAGTGTATTTCTTAATCAGGGACGTAAGCAGCAGTCCGGCTGCGACTGCCAGGATCAGTCCGAATACGATAAGCACAGGTATTATTTTTTTCTTCATGTAAAAATTGTTCCCCTTTCTGAACTCATGCAATCATTATATCATTGTGCCTATCCAGATTCAAATAAATCTGTCATAAAATCAACATACCAAAATCGGCATACGACATAAAGGTTACCGTTCGCTGGTCAACCAGTGGCTGTAACACATAAAGAGACTTAAAGAGACTGCCCCCAAGAGCAGCCTCTATCTTTTTTCTTTCAAACTATTCTGCATTCAAAGAGAATCGGCATTGAGACTCCTTTTCTCCATACAATTTATTTTTTTATTGATTTTTATTATTTTTAGAAAATTTTGTCGATGCTGCAAATGATTATTCTGAGATGACCACCTCCTTTATTACGGGAGGAATATCCGGACAGGGCGGTTTTGGTATGTTGATCACCGCACCCCGGTATTCCATAGGGCTGAATTCAATCAGCAGCTGGATCGTAACTTCTTTTCTCATTGTTCCCCTTTCTTACAGTTGGAGAAACTTTGGGTATACTAATTCTTTTATAGCAGTTTCTCCAGAAATAACCAATCAGAGGGAGTTAAATGAAACGGATTTTCCAGATAAGGAACAGGCTGGACGGCAATGCGGTATCTGCGGCGGAAACGTTGTATCTCATCTTTTATCCCCATATTCCCCAGAAGCGTGATTTCTTCCGGATGACATTTATATTGATCGAAAAACGATTTCACCCAGGCCGCATAGCGTTCCATTTTCCATGGACTGACACTTCCGACTGCCAGCTTTTTTTCCGTCCGCAGAAATTCCCGGCCGGCGGCAGAGTTCTCATCGAGCACGCCCAGATCGAGAACAAAACAGGCGTACGGCTTTCCCAGGATTTCGGGAAGCTGATAAAACGTTGCTTCCGGATAAAAGTCGATTCTGAGAAATTGGAAGAAGGATCCGGAAGAATCGGAGGAAAGCCCCCGGATCTGCCTGCCTGGATTCAGTTCCAGATAAGCGGTCTTTAAATTCTGCTTGTTTGCCAGAAAATTGGCGGCGGAGAGAGCAAGATGCGTTGCACCCGCTCCGTGTTCTATTCCGCCGATTCCAATGATCTGCGGGTTTTTAAAGCGCGTCGTTTTAAAATGGAAAATATGCCTGACCTTCCTTTCTGAAACAGCAGCCGGGATACAAACGCGGCCTTTTCCTTTGTAATCCGAAACGGATCGCTATCATAAAGATAGGAATAGATCGGAAGGGAAAAGCGGTTTGCAAAGAAATTAGCAGAATTGCGGCTGCCTGGATTACAGATAATCCTGATGCGGTTCCGGTTCCGGGAAAGAAAATCGTCCTTGTCGATGGCATCCGCCCTGCGCCAGAGAGCATCCGTGCACAGAAACAGGATAAGATCTGCATCGGAGAAAGCATCTTCATCCGTCAGGGATCCATAGTCTGTCACGCGGATGGCATTCTTTGGTTCGGGAACCTGTATGCCGGGTCCGTACTTGGGATAACCGCGAAAATTTTTGTAATACAGGCATCCGTCCTTTTCCCACATTTTTTTCTGGCAGGCGTACAGTTTACGCAGGCTGTCGGTTTCATTTTCTTCGAAATAACAGGCCGGATATCCCAGAAAATTTAACGTGGAAACAAGAGACAGTGCAAAGTGCGTTGCACCGCATCCTGGAAAACTCCCAGTTACTGCGATTGATTGCAAGAGATGCGGCTGACCGGTTTTTGAAAATTCTTTTTGAATTTCGGAACGGAGTGCCTCGACCGTTTCATAACGAAGCTCCGCTTCCGTTCGGGTTGCCTTTTGGATCATATGCTGAATGGAATGGGAAAGCGGGGGATCTACATAGCGGCTCAGAAGTTCCATTATTTTTCCTATCGAGTAGATATCTGCCGAAACAGAAGGCTCTTCACCGGTGAAGCTTTCCGGGGCAGAAAATTCCGCATTCCCATACGTTTTGAAGTTATTTCCTAAACTGGTAACATAAGATGAGACACCGAAATCGATTAATTTCACCTGATCGCCGCATACTATAATGTGCTCTGGCTTTAAATCCTGGTAGAGAACCGGGCTTGGCATAGCGGTGTGCAGGTAAATAAAGATCTCGCATAACTGTCCGCAAAATGTATAAAACTGGTTTTGGGAAATAAATGTCTGATGAAGCAAATACGACTCTAACGAATCTCCCCGGATATATTCTTCCACAAGATAATAATTTTCATTATCTTCTTCAATATCATAAATCATGGGAATACCGGGATGCTTAAGAGATTTCAAAAGTCTTGCTTCCAATAGTACAGAGAGCTGGGACGAACTGTTCTTGGGGATAATTTTAACTGCCCGTTCCGACTCAAGAGACTGATGTCTGACAAGATAGACGGTGCCGAAGCTGCCATGTCCTAAAGTACGAAGGACTTCATACTTGCCTGACAAAATAAACTGGTTATTCGTATTCATATACTCCTTTTGGTCAGGAGCGCATCTCTTGAATACTCTTATAACACAATTTTTGGAGGAATGCAACAGTTTTTTTAAAAAAATTTGAAAAATTTTCCGGAAAAGGAAAAAGTTTAAGAATTTTTAATGACTCATCATACTTTACATCATATGAGCATTTGATTATAATGAATGTACAATTTACAGGACGATTTTCAAGATAAGGATGTGAGAATATGAAAATTGAAAAAGTAAATGATAATCAGATCCGCTGCACTCTGACCAGAGAAGACCTGGCGGACCGCCAGATCCGTTTAAGCGAGCTTGCGTATGGGACGGAGAAGGCCAAGACGCTGTTTCGCGATATGATCCAGCAGGCGAACTATGAATTCGGATTCGAGGCGAACGATATTCCGCTGATGGTCGAAGCAATCCCGGTATCTGCGGATTCCATCATATTATTGATCACGAAGGTAGAATATCCGGAGGAACTGGATCCCAGATTTTCCAAGTTTTCCGAAGCAGATGATGATCTGTTCGACACGGAGGAGCAGGATTCCGGCCACATGGTCCAGACGAAGGGCGCGGATGATGTTCTGGGAATGTTCCGCAGGCTGCAGGGAGAGCAGAACCGCATGCAGGAATCTTCGGAAACCCGAAAGGAAGTTCTGACGGAGGAGTCCGGCGCACAGCAGACCGTCATTCCGGAACTGCCGGAGGTATCTGCGGATATTACGAAGATCTTTGAATTCCGCCGGATCGAACAGGTGGAGCGCATCGCTCATGTGCTGGACGGTTATTATCAGGGGATCAACGACCTGTATAAGAATGAAAGGCAGAAACGCTTCTATCTGCTTCTCCACAAGAGCGGCCATACGCCGGAGGAGTTTAACAAAGTCTGCAATATTATCTGCGAGTATGCCCTGCAGAAGAATTACAGCGACGCGGCGGAAGCGTATTTTTCCGAGCATGGGAAAGTCATCCTCAAAGGAGACGCCCTGCAGGTATTAGCTTCCCTCGGGATATAAAGTGAGAAAGTGTGCGCAATGCGCACACTTTTTCGTCTTATGCCAGGTCATGTTCCAGAAAATCATTGATGTCGTTTACCAGATCATCCGGTTCAATGCCGTGTACCATAGCGGCTTCCGCAATTGTTTCCATCTGCGAAGACGGGCATCCGAGACAGTGCATACCGATATTCAAAAGCATGGGTGCAATATTCTCGTCAATCTGAAGAAGTTCGCCAATCATGGTATCCTTCGTAATTTTTGCCATTGGATCATCCTCCTTTGCGTAATCTCATTTATCGTGGTTATTATAATACGTTTCCCCCTTAATTGCAAATTATACTTTTTCCGTTTATGCGGGCGGTTAAGATTTTTCAAAAAAAGTCGATATACAATGCAGATGATAGTTTGACAGGGATTGTCGGGGAAAACGCATGGATGCGAAATCAAAGGAACAGCAGGAAGGAATGAGAATATGAAGATCAATCGTAATATGTCGGCCGTACAGACCAATAGCTATCTGCTCCGCACGGAAAACCGTCTGTCCGCATCTATGGAGCGTTTATCCAGCGGTTTTAAGATCAACCATGCGTCGGACAATCCGGCGGGGATCGCAATTTCGAACAAGATGAGGGCACAGATCGATGCGCTGGATCAGGCGGAGGCGAATGCGTCGAACGGAGTTTCGGTCATTCAGATCGCGGACGGCGCGTTAAATGAGGTCAGCAGCGTTCTGCAGAGGATCCGCGAGCTGTCCGTACAGGCGGCGAACGGCACCAATTCGTTTTCCGATCGTGACAGTATTCAAAAAGAGATCGACAATTTGAGAAGAGAAGTGGACCGTGTTTCGGCAAATACGGAGTTTAACAGCAAGGAACTGCTGGACGGTTCTTCGGATATCCGCGTATATGCAGAGGATGTCACCCGCATTGATATTTCCGATACGGTGGAGTCCGGCAATTATACGGTTTCGGTTACGGAAGCCGCAAGGCAGGCAGAGATTGTCATTACTCCTCCGCAGAATGCGCCGGAAGGTGATATTACGATCAACGGCGTTGTTATGAGAGTAACGGCGGGAATGTCGGAGGACGAGTTTTTCTATGAGATGCGGACTGCGGCGGAGGAAGCCGACTGCTGGGTGGAAAGAGATGGAGCGACGGGTGCGATCCGGCTGCTCTCCAACCGCTACGGAAGCAATGCCGAGATCGAGCTTTCGGTTTCGAAAAATCTTGGCGAGTACATGGGATATGACCAGACCGGCGAGTATAATGAGGAGACGAGAAGCTACGAACTGGTGGAAGCCGGCCAGGATGCGCAGGTTTCCATTCCAACAGACAGAGCCGGTTCGGGATTTTCTTCTACGGCTACGGTGGAAGCGGACGGAAACCGCGTCCATATTTCGGATCTGAACGGATTTTATATTGATTTTCTGCTGGATTCCGACTATGTGGCGAGCGGTCAGCCGGCCGATATCCTGGCGAACGGGAATCTGGAACTGGAAGTCACCGATATCGGAACGATGACGCTGCAGATCGGTTCCAACCAGTATCAGACGATGGATGTCCGGATTCCGGAAGTTTCCGTGAACAGCCTCTATCTGGATACGGTTGATGTCCGGGTTAAGAAGGGCGCGGAGCAGGCAATGGTCACGTTGGACGATGCGATCGCGAAGCTCTCGGAAATCCGTTCGCGGCTGGGTGCGTATCAGAACCGCTTGGAGAGTGCGGTAAGCAGTCTTGCCGAGACGCAGGAAAACATGACTTCAGCGTATTCCGGCCTGACGGATACCGATATGGCGGAAGAAATGACGGTATATACCCAGCAGAATATACTGGATCAGGCGACGATTTCCGTTCTTTCGCAGGCAAACGATCTGCCGCAGCAGGTGTTGTCCTTATTACAGCGCTAATCCGGGGGTGGCAGTATGCAGAAGGAACAGATTCAGGATTTTACAAGGCGGTTAAGCCAGTGCAACCGGGGCGGAATGATCGTGATCATCTACGATATTTATTTTGCCTATGCAGAAGATGCGAAACACGCGCTGGCGGAAAAGGACGATGCGGCCTATAAGACCGCAATCCGGAGGGTGCAGAATACGCTGGAGGAGCTGATCGGCGCATTGGATTTTTCCTATCCGATCTCTAAGAATCTGTATGCGCTTTATGTTTATTCCAGAAATTCGCTGGCCCGCGCACTCTATGAGCACCGCGGGGACGGGATTTTAGAGGCGGAAAAAATTTTAAAGCGCCTCTACGCCGCATTTGTGAAAGCGGCGGAAGAGGACGCATCAGAGCCGTTGATGAGCAACGCCCAGCAGGTTTACGCGGGGATCACTTATGGAAAATCCGATCTTAATGAAAATTTTCTGGAAATGGATGATCACAGAGGGTTCTTTGTATAAGAATCCTCTATCTGTTTTACGCAGTTGAGCAGGAATTTGTAGCGCATCTGGGCGGCTTTCGCCTGATAGATATAGTAATCGATCAGATCCGGATCTACGACATTTTCCAGATTTGCATAGGTATTTTTCAGCTCCATTGAAGTTTCTGCAAGACTGTCCAAAAGTGATGCATACCTGTCATCGGTAACGGGGGTATTTTTAAAAAGCTTCAAATCTTCACCCACTTTCTGCTTGGTTCCTTTTATCTAAATTATAATCAAAAAATAGGAAATCTATACAAAAATTTCCACCCTATTTTTGTAAAATATTACTGAAAAATGTCGATTAGGTAAAAAAGGACTGGACAGATGGAAGAGCAGTTGCTATAATTCAATTCACAACAAAAAAGAGGTGATGCAGGAATTGGATGCAGTTCATCAGGCATCAGATCCGGTGTTATTTGCAATTGTGCTTGTTGCGGTGATATTGGATTTTAAGTACATGAAGATCAGTAACCGGCTGATCCTCGTGGGTTTGGTTCTGGCATTGGCATTCGGGCTTTTGGGTAGGGGAGTGCCAGATGTTGTTTTTGTTCTATGGAACATATCTTTTCCGGTGATCGCATTATATCTTTTTTATCTCATTGGTGCGCTTGGCGCAGGAGATATCAAACTATTTTCCGTAATCGGGGGTTTTCTCAATTTCAAAGAGCTGGTTGTTTGCATGTTGTTTTCGTTTCTCGCGGGCGCAGTGCTGTCGCTTGGAAAACTGCTGTATCTTGGGCGGTTTTGGGATGGGATCCGGCGGGGAGGCGGCCATCTCTGGGACGTTCTGCGCGGCGGGCCTGCCCGTTATGAGAGGGACGTCAACGGGAAAACAGATGTCATCCATTTTTCATTTGCAATCCTTTTAGGGTTGCTGTTTACAAAATTTTTTGTGCTCTGGCATATCTAAGGGAAAGGAGCAGATATGCAGAAAGTAAGATTAGCGGTCTGCATCAGAGATCAGGAATATGCGAACCGCTTTACCAATTGTTTACTCGGCCACTATGGCAGCCGGTTCGAATTACATCTTTTTACCGGGGCGGTGCAGCTGTTAGAAGCGCAGCCGGAGTCCTATGATGTGCTTCTCTGTTCGGATCGTGCGGAGGAATTGGAAAAGATTCTGGGCAAATGGCAGATACCCGTCGTCTGCCTGCTGGAAGAAGAACAGGAAAGGGAACTGTATGCGCATATGGAAGATGCGGAAGGGAGGCTGTGTTTTGTGGATAAATATCAGGAAGTCAACCGGATCGTCGATGAGATACTAAAAAGGATCGGAGATGAGATCCGCAATGTGCAGCAGACGGGAAGCATTTCGCCAAGGTGCCGTCTGGCGGGCGTATATTCGCTTTCGGAAAATGAATACCAGCTTCCGTTTACCGTGACGCTGGGATCGATTTTGGGAGAACAGGAGCGGGCGCTGATCCTGGATCTGCAGGAGAACAGCGGGTTTTCCCAGCTTGCCGGGCGCGGCGGGAATATGGGACTGGAAGAGCTTCTGGTCATGGCGGAAACGGAGAAATTCGCACGGGGAAGGCTGATGTCGTGCATCGGCCATCTGGACCGCGTGGATTATATCTATCCGGTGGAGAATACGGAATGCCTCTGCGAGGCGGCTTTGGAAACTTATCTGAAAGTGCTGCAGATGCTGACGCAGGAACTGGACTATGGCGTCATCATTATCAATTTCGGTGCGCGTTTCGTAGGATTTTTTGAAGTGCTGAACCGCTGTCAGGAGATTTATCTGATGCAGAAGCGGGGCGGGCTCTGCCAGTGGCGTGAATCGGAATTCATGGAGGAACTGGAGGCGAAAGGCTATCAGGAACTGATGCAGCGGATGACCAAAGTAGAGCTTCCGATCATGACGGAACCGGCTGTATCCTGTGAACGGCTGGTCGAACAGTGGAAATGGAATGAATTCGGGGACTGCATACGCAAAATGACACCGGGGGCGGCAGGCATTGGATGATCGGATCAGCAGATTAAGGGAACGCGTGCTGGCGGGCATGGATCTGTCCAAAGAGATGACCGATGAGGAGATCGAAGACCTGATTGCAAAAGAAATGGCGCAGACCGCGCAGAAGCATCCGCTTTCCTTAAAGGAACGGATGTATCTGGGGCAGCAGGTGTTTAATTCCCTGCGCAGGCTGGATGTGATTCAGGAACTGATCGATGATCCGGCCGTGACGGAGATCATGGTCAACGGCCCCGAAAATATTTTTTATGAGAAAGACGGTGCCATGCATCACTGGGAAGGGCGGTTTGCATCGGAAGAAAGGCTGCAGGATGTTTTGCAGCAGATAGTGGCCAGACATAACCGGGTGATCAACCGGGCTTCTCCGATCGTGGATACGCGCCTTGCCGACGGTTCCCGCGTGAATATCGTCCTCAATCCGATTTCGCTGGGCGGTTCTGCCGTGACGATCCGTAAATTCCCGGACGAGCCGTTTACTATGGACCGGCTGGTTGAAACAGGATCCATTACGAAGGAAGCGGCAGATGCCCTGCGTATTCTGGTGCAGTCAAAATACAGTATCTTTATTTCCGGGGGAACAGGCTCCGGGAAAACAACCTTCTTAAATGCATTATCGCAGTACATTCCCTCCGAAGAGAGAATTATTACCATAGAGGATTCTGCTGAACTGCAGATTCAGAATGTTCCGAATCTGGTGCGCCTGGAAACAAGAAATTCCAATATGGAAGGCGTTGCGGCGATCACGATCCGCGATCTGATCCGGACGGCACTTCGTATGAGGCCGGACCGCATTATCGTCGGAGAGTGCCGGGGAGCCGAAGCGGTCGATATGCTGCAGGCGATGAATACCGGGCACGACGGAAGCCTGTCAACCGGACATGCCAATTCCTGCGGGGATCTGTTAAGCCGACTGGAAATGATGGTGTTAATGGGGATGGAACTGCCGCTGCCTGTCATCCGGCGCCAGATTGCTTCCGGCATCGATATCATCATCCATCTGGGGCGTCTGCGCGACAGGAGCCGCAAGCTGATCGCGGTCGATGAGATCGCCGGGATTGCGGAGGGCGAAATTGTGTTAAAGGAATTGTTCCGCTTTGAGGAAACCGGGGTGTGTGTCGGAAAGGTCTGCGGGGAGGTCAAGATGGTGGGAAGCCTCTGCCATCAGGAAAAACTCGCCGCCGCGGGAATGCTGGAGGCTGCAAAGAAAGGGGGTTTGTGTGGATTATCGTAACTATACGCTGTCTCTTGCGGAATATGGAAAAGTGATCCTGGTGGCGCTTGTGATCACCTCATGCGTTGCGTACCTGTTTTTCTCGAGCGGCTGTGCGATGCTGCTGACTCCGCTGGCAGGAATAGCAGTATACCATCATTTCCGGAATCAGGGATTGGAAAAACAAAAAAAGGAACTTTCTGCGCAGTTTCTGGATGCGATGCGGGTAGTAAGCACGGCGCTGCTTGCCGGATATTCGATGGAAAACGCCTGGAAGGAAGCACAGAAAGAAACGGGGCTTTTATATGGAGAAAATGCGGTGTTTTATCTGGAATTGCAGGAGATCAACCGGTCTGTCGGACTGAATGTTCCACTGGAACGCCTGCTGGAGTCTTTTGCGGAACGTTCCGGAATAGAAGATATCATGAGTTTTGCGGAAGTGTTTTCTTTTGCAAAACGATGCGGGGGCGACTATGCCGCGATCATAGAAACGACGACGAACCACATGTACCAGAAACAGGAGATCGAGCAGGAAATTGATGTACTGGTGGCCGGGCGGAAGATGGAACAGAAGGTAATGAATCTGATACCGCTTCTGATCCTTGCCTATCTGCGCTTTACATCCGGGGATTATCTGGATGTGCTGTACCACAATCCGCTTGGCGTCGTGTTTATGTGCGGATGCCTGCTGGTGTATCTGGCCGCACTCTTTCTGGCGGAAAAGATACTGGCCATTCATGTATAAGCGGCCGGATCCGGTGCGGCGGCTGACAGGAGGGATATGGAAAAGAAAGAGACAAAGAATGAGAAGAAGAAAATCGCCCTGGTTCTGATCTTACTTCTGGCGCTGGCGGGCTATGCGGAAAAATCCGGCCGTTTGATCGGCAGGAACGGAACGCTGGAGCGGAACGCGGCTGGAGAAGGCGAAATGGAAGCCGAGCTGCGGCTGGATGCAGAGGATGTTCTTAAGGATTATCCTTATTCTATAACGCTGGAAGAGGAAAAACCGACGAAGGAAGAAGCCGGAGAGTATTTTCAGCAGGCCAAAGAAGAGATCGACGAAACGTTCTGCCGGGACGGGGAAACGATTTCCCATGTGACGGAAGCGGTGAATCTGAAGGAAAGCTACGCCGGAGGAGTGGTGCAGGCGGCATGGAATTTTGACGACTATACGGCAATACAGACGGACGGGATCCTGGCGGAAGAAGAACTTCCGGAGGACGGAATACTGATCAATGCCGAAGCGGAACTTGTTTGCGGGGATTACCGGGAAGTGTATGCGTTTTCTTTCCGGGCGTATCCGAAGGAGCTGACAAAAGCGGAGGAGATTCTGGCGGAAGTGGAAAAAGCGTTAGATGAGCAGCAGAAGAAAGCCGGTGTCCGCCAGCTGACTCTGCCGGAAGAAGTGTCCGGAGTCAAACTTTCCTGGTCGGAAAAGAAAGAGCATATGGCCGGAAAAATGCTGCTTTTAGAAATTCTGGTTCTTGCGATGATTCCTGTGATAAAAAGGGAACAGCGGAGGCAGGAGGAGAAAAAGCGCAGAGAGTCATTTTTACTGGATTACCCGGATATTGTGAGCAAAATAACGGTTTTGATGGGCTCTGGCATGTCTTTAAAGCAGTCCTGGAATCAAATTTCCGCTCGATACAGCGAAAAGAGGCAGAAAAATAATATACAGATCCATGACGCTTATGAAGAAATGGTGAAAACAAACCGTGAGATCCAGGACGGGGAAAGCGAGCGCTTAGCCTATCAGAAATTCGGAGAACGGGTGGGGATTTATGCCTATTACCGCTTTGTGCGGATCCTGATCCAGAATCTGCAGAAGGGAACCAGGGGACTTTGCGAGCTGTTAAAGCAGGAATCGGAGACAGCTTTTGAGGAGCGGAAGCTTTTGGCAAAAAAAATGGGGGAGGAAGCGGGCACGAAAATGCTCATTCCGCTGATCCTTATGATGGCAATCGTTATGGCAATTGTAATAATGCCGGCAATCATTAATTTTATGAAATGAAAGGAGAAAATTATGTTAGGATTTAAGAATTTTATCAAAGAGGAAGATGCAATCGGAGTGGTGGAATTGATCTTGATTTTGGTCGTTTTGATCGGTCTGGTGCTGATTTTTAAGAATCAGCTGGTCAAACTGGTCAATAACATTTTTAAAACGATCACCAGCGAGGCGGGAAAAGTTTGAGCGGGCAGAAGGCCAGAGGCAGCATGACGGTCTTTGCCGCTATGAGTATCATGTTGGTCGCCGCTTTCCTGTTTGCGCTGCTGGAGTCGGCAAGGATCGTGGAAATGCGTAAAATGGTCCGGATTCAAACGGATTCCGTTTTGGAATCCGTGTTTGCGGCATATGTCAAACCGATGTGGGAAAATTACCATCTGCTGACGTGGAATGCCGGGGATGGCGAACAGCTGTCCTTTTCGGAGAAAGAAGCATATATCCGGGATCTGTCGGAAGAAATGCGCCTTTCCAAAAAGGCGTCCCTGATCCAGATGGAAATGACCGGTGTTTCGTTTGACCGTTATCTGCTGCTTACCGATGAAAACGGAAAGGCGTTTGTCAGTGCGGCGGCCGCGTATATGCAGCGCTTTCTGCCTTTGGCGGAGCTCAAGCAGATCTACGGGAATTACGAGGCGGCAGATCTGCTGGAAGAGTCGCAGAAAGGAAAGGAAGACGCACTGGAGAAATCTTTAGAGACGATCAAAACGATCGAAGAGTCTGAAGAAGATCCAAAAGAAGAAAAGGCTGCGCTGCCCGAAGAACTGCAGGAAAATCCGCTGGAAACCGTAAAGAAGGCGAAAAATTCCAAAATACTGGATCTTGTGGTAACGGATAAAAATAACATTTCAAGTGCATCGATGGAGATGTCCCGGCTTCCTTCCCGGCGGAGACTGGCATCCGGAAATCTAAAAACGGATTTAAATGCCTCGTGGCTGGAGACGGTTCTTTTTGACCAGTATCTTGTCAGCAGTTTCTCCAATTATACAAACATCATGGAAGGGCGCGCGCTGAATTATGAGCTGGAATATCTTCTGTGCGGAAAGGGAACGGATGTGGATAATCTGGAAGGGTGCGTTATGCGGATCATCGGGATTCGGGAGGTGGCGAATCTTTTGTACCTTATGACAGATGCGGCAAAGCAGAGCGAAGCAATGGCGGCGGCGACCGCCATTGCCGGGGCGAGCCTGAATCCGGCGATCGTTGAGATCGTAAAGCTCGGTCTGCTTGCTGCGTGGGCGTTTGCGGAAAGCGTGCTGGATGTCCGGACGCTTCTGAATGGCGGTTCGATCCCTCTGATTAAAAATTCCGCACAGTGGACTTCGGATTTACTTCATCTGCCTTCCGTATTTACGGGATCGGTTCAGGCGGAATCCTCCGGCGGCCTTGATTATACGTCCTACGTCGGACTATTGCTTTTCTCTCAGGATTCCGGCAGACTGGCCTACCGTGCGATGGATCTGCAGGAGAGTGCGGTTCGGATGCTGGACGGATACCATGATTTTTGCATTGATCATATGGTGTTGGATGCAGAGATTACTGCCTGCTATCGTGCGCACAGCATCTTTCTGGGGATGGAGAGCATTACGGCCGGGATGGACGGAGAGTTTCAATTAACGGGCAGCAGTTCCTACTCGTATCGAAAGGCGGGGATATAAGGGTGTCTCAATGTGGAAACAGGCATTTTGCTTTAGTATGTCAAAACGAATCTCTCCCAAAGAACGCACGCCAGAAAACAGAAGATGCTTTTTGCAATGGGGCACCCTTATGCGCCCGCAGGGGTTCGTTTACTCTGGAGGCGGCAGTCGTCATTCCGCTTACAGCAGCATTTTTAGCAGCGCTTTTGTTCTTCTTCCGGGTGCTCCAGATTCAGACGGCGGTATCCGGCGCTCTAAGCTATGCGGGAAGAAAATCGGCCGCCGCCAGCAGTTTTTCCGATTCGGAAACGGCGGAGCTTGCGGCGGCAAAGCTGTATTTTTTGAAAACCCTGTCCAAAGATGAAAATATCGACCGGTATGTCAGAGGAGGGAAACTGGGAATTTCTCTTGCCGGTTCTGATTTCTGCGGAGAATATATTGCATTGGAGGCGGCGTATGAGATCCAGCTTCCGGTTCATTTCTTTTCGGTGCGGGGAATTCCGGTGATCCAGAAAAGCGTGAACAGAAAATGGACCGGCGAGTCAGCGGATGGAGAAGAAGCGGATCCCTTTGTATATATCACGCCGGAGGGGACGGTGTACCATCTCTCAACCTCCTGTCATTATCTGGATCTGTCCATCCAAACGGTCAAAAGTGCCGAAATCGGGCGTCTGCGCAACCAAAATGGACACAAATACTACGCGTGTGAGCGGTGCGCGGCAGAAAATCCAAAACAAAAGGACCTGTATATCACGGATTATGGAACGGTATACCATGCCAGTCTGCAATGCAGCGGTTTAAAGCGGACGATCTATGAAGTCCGCCTGTCAGAAGTCGGGACGCGGGGCGCATGCTCCAAGTGTGCGGCAGGGAAGAAAAAATAGGGAGGATCAAAATGGAGCAGATCGGAAACTTTGTGGTTGGGAGCAGTTTGCTGGCAAACAGTATTATGGATTTGCGGAAACGGCGGATTCTGCTGCCGCTTACGGTTGTATGCGGAATATTCGGACTTGCGCTCCGCATATGGGAGGACGGTGTCGGCGTGTCTCTTTTCCTGCCGCTGATTCCGGGTTTGTTTTTTCTGTTGTTTGCTTTTCTCAGCAGGGAAAAGGTCGGCTATGGAGATGGAATCCTGCTGCTTGCGATCGGCGGGTATTTTCATGGAGAAGAACTGCTTACGCTGTGCATGACGGCGGTGTTTGCGGCAGGGATCGCTGGTTTGGTATTATGCGTCTTTTTCCATAAAGGGAAAGATTATGAGATCCCGTTCGTACCGTTTTTGTTTTTTGGATATCTGGCGGCGAGGTATTTCACATGAAGGGAAGTTATACGATTGAAGCCTCGGTTCTGATCCCGCTGCTTCTGATGGTTATGGCGCTGGGAATGCGCATGGGGATCTATCTTTATCAGGAGATTCGGGAGCAGAAGGAGCAGCAGGCGGTGGAAGAGCTGTGGGAAGTAAAGGATTTTTACCAATACCAGTGGATAGGAGAGATGACCAATGATTAACAGAGAGATCATATACGAAAGAAATCTGACCGGAAGTTATATGAAGATCCCGGTCAGTTACGAAGGGGAATTTGATGAAAAAATGATGCTGAAACGGAAGCTTCCGGGGCTTCTGCCGGTGGAAAAGTGTTTTGTCAACGGAAACGGGCAGTATTGGTATCAGATATCCGGGAAGCAGTCTTTAGACACATATTGCCGGATGAAACCGGTCGGCATTCATTTTGTAAAGCAGATGGTCGTAAGCATCTGCAGCGAGATTGAGATTTTGGAATGGAATCTGTTAAAGCCGAATATTCTTCTGCTGGATCCGGAACTGATCTTTGTGACGAACAGCAATCAGGAGATCATTTTTACGATTTATCCGGGCGCAAAGACGGAAGTGGCACTGGAATTTCAGCAGCTGATGGAATATCTGCTGACGAAGATCGATCATAAGGATGCCGCCGCGGTGCATATGGCCTATGAGATTTACGAGAAAACACTGGATGAAGGTTACAGCCTTATGGATATCCGGGATTCCCTGATCGAAAGCAGGGAAGCGGCACAGGAAGAGGCGGCTGCGGATAACCGGTTTGAAAAACGGATAGAAAACCGGACGGAAAAGCGGAGCGAAAAACGGCTGGAAAACCGGGCGGAAAAGCGAAGCGAAAAACGGCTGGAAAACCGGGCGGAAAAGCGGAGCGAAAAGCAGACAGGAAAGCGGCTGGAAATAAAGAAGATGGGAAAACAGCCGGAAAAACAGGGCGAAAACCAGACAGAAAAGAGCAGCATCCGGGAATATGTGAAAACATCCGGCATAGGCGCGCTAAAAGAACGCAGGGAAGAAATCGAGGGAATGATGAGGGATCATTGGAGAGAGATTTCGGAGAAATGGAAAGCGGCGCTGAAATTTACGGGCAAAAAGACTAAGGAGCCAGAGGAGGTTCCCCTGCCGACTGTGACGTATCCGGGCGAAGCGGAACCGGAGGAGCCCGCGGCACAGGAACCGGTTTATCCTACGGTTTGTTTGAGCAGCTACCGGGAGCATCCGGAGGGGATTTTATTATATGAAGGGAAAGAACATTTTTCCAATATCCGGATCGAGGGCGAGGAGTGCCGGATCGGGAAAGGAGACGGTGTGGATGCCGCGATAGAAAAAGATACGATCAGCCGCTTTCATGCGCGGATCCACTGTGAGAATCAGGAATATTATATTGAGGATCTAAACTCTACAAATGGCACGTTTATTAATGATGAAACGCTTTCCTATAAAGAATGCAGGCAGTTAAAGCCGAATGACAGGATCCGTTTTGCGGATGTCCGATACCGTTTTCTTTGAACATTCGATAATTGCTTTTTCAATAAGAAGAAACTATAATGGTCTCATATTGGAAAGGAAGCGGAAACAATGAATGAACAGGGCAGCAGTTACCGTTGGCAGGAAATCTGGGGCACGGTTTCCATGATCGTTATCAATGCAGCGGCTTTTTTGGTTCTGGAGTGGATCGGGGATACGGAAAGCGCTGGTTTTATGCTGGAACACGGAGCCGCTTATCCGGAGCGGATCTTCGGGGAGCATGAATACTGGAGGCTGCTTACGGCCGCTTTTCTGCATTTTGGTTTCCCTCATTTGTTTAACAATATGGTGATGCTGGCCTGTGCGGGACCGATTTTAGAACGGGAGGTCGGGCATTTCCGTTTTCTTCTGCTTTATTTGGTTTCTGCGGCGGGAGGAAGCGCTCTGTCCGTTTTTATGATGGAATGGAAAGGCGATTATGCGGTTTCCGCCGGGGCTTCCGGCGCGATCTTCGGCGTAGTCGGCGGGATTCTCTGGCTGGTGATCCGCAGCCGGGGGCATTACGCGGGAATCACGATCCGGCGGATGATCCTTATGATCGTGCTGTGCCTTTTTGCCGGAATCAGTACGGGCGGTGTTGATAACTGGGGGCATCTGGGCGGTCTTGCGGCAGGATTTCTTTCCGGCGTACTTTTGGCGTTCCGCGGAAAGAAAAGGATTGATTTTACTCCGGAAAGTTAATATACTTAGATACATAGAATGTCTATTTGTGAGGTAGCAGATGAATATTAATGTATATTACGGCGGACGCGGATTATTGGACGATCCGACAATCTATGTATTAAATAAGATGGAAGATGTGCTGAGGGAGCTTCGGGTAAATGTAGAGCGTTATAATATTTATGAGCATAAGAATGAGATCGCAACGCTCCCGCAGACTTTTAAAGATGCGGATGGGATCATTCTTGCTACGACAATCGAGTGGCTCGGGATCGGCGGATATATGCAGCAGTTTCTGGATGCCTGCTGGCTTTATGGAGATAAGGAAAAGATCAGTACGACTTATATGCAGCCGATCGTTATGTCCACGACATACGGGGAGCGGGAAGGCGAACTGACGCTGATGAATGCGTGGGAGATCTTAGGAGGACTGCCGTCGTCCGGACTGTGCGGTTATGTTGAGGATCTGGTCACGTTTGAGATGAACAAGGATTTTACGCTGATCATTGAGAAGAAGGCGGAGAATCTGTACCGGACGATTTCGCAGAAGATGAAGAGTCTGCCGACCAGCAACCAGGCGGTGAAGCAGAGCGTGCTCCGCACGCAGCAGATGACGCTGACTCCGCAGGAGAGCGAGCAGCTTTCGCATTATGTTTCCGACGATTCTTATGTGAAGAAGCAGAAAGAGGATATCGAAGAGCTTGCTTCCATGTTCAAGGATATGTTAGGGCAGGTCAAGAAAGAAGAGGATGCTCCGTATATCGCGGAACTGCAGGCGCATTTTGTCCCGCAGGAGGATTTCAGCGCGAGTTATTCCTTTATGATCGAAGGATGCAAAAAGCCGCTTTATATCATGGTGCAGGGAGAAGAATTGACAATCCATTACGGACAGGAGGATCATATCGATGTGTTTGCCAAAATGTCCGCGGAAGTCATGCAGTCCATCATAGACGGAAGAATGACGTTCCAACGGGCATTTATGACAGGTGAGATGACGGCAAAAGGCAATTTCAAGACGCTTCGCACACTGGATCAGATTTTTCATTTTGATTAGCAGTCAGCGGCAGGGAGATCGTGAAAGTGGTTCCCTGTCCCATAGTGGAAGCGAGCGAGAGGGTTCCGCCGTGGCTTTCGATGATTCCCTTGGCGATTACCAGACCCAGACCGCTTCCGTCCTCTTTGGAGCTGAAGAAAGGATTAAAAATCTGATCTTGAATTTCCGGCGGGATCCCGCAGCCGCTGTCACAGACGTCAAAGCATAGGTGGTTTTTTCTGCAGTAAGTGCGGATGGTCAGGGTTCCGTGCCGGTTCATTGCTTCGGAAGCGTTTTTGATCAGATTCAGCAATGCATGGTGGATGCGCATAGTATCAAAATATCCTTCCGGAAGGCCGAAAGGAATATCAAAAGTGATGACGGCATCGTCGTCGAAGAGGGAATGCGCAGATGTACGTAAGACAGAGAGAAAATCATACAGATTGACATAGGATTTCTGCGGATTTTCACAAAGACTCGTAGAGGATACTTCAAGGATCATTTGGCGCAGACCGGCAACATCTGCCAGCGTGTCTTCCCAGAAAGGGAAGTCTTTCACTTCAGGGTGTTTCTTCTCAATCAGCTGCAGAGAGCATCCGATCACAGCGACCGAGTTTTTGATTTCGTGGAAAATGAATTTGTAATCTTCGTTTTTTAACATATAAAATCCTCCGCTTATATAGAGAGTAGCATTTGTGTCCAATTTGTGCAATCAAAAGTCATTTACATAAATCGACAAATCAGGAGTGAAAGGGGACGAATAAGAATGAAAAATGACAATTGTATCTTTTGTAAATTAGCAAACGGTATCATACCGACGAATACGGTGTATGAAAATGAAGATTTTAGGGTGATTCTGGATGCCAGTCCGGCTACGAAAGGACATGCGCTGATCATTCCGAAGGAACATTATGCCAATATCTATGAAATGGACAGCGAACTTCTCGGGAAAGCGGCGAAGCTGGCGCAGACGATCATTCAGAAAGAGACGCCGAAGCTGGCTTGCGACGGATATAATGTGCTGCAGAACAACGGAGAAACAGCCGGGCAGACGGTGTTCCATTTCCATATTCATCTGATTCCGAGGTATGCGGGAGACGATGCTGCCGGTATGCTGAAAATGGGGCATATCGGATACACGGAAGAGGATCTGGCCAAGATCTGCGAAGAAATGAAACTATAAAGGAATGGATCATAACCGGATACGCCCTCCGTACCGGATACGGAGGGCGGGGTTAGGTTATCAGGAACGCGCTTCTTTTTCGATCAGGTCTAAAATCGTGCGGATGGAATCCATTTGGCTGCTTTCGGCCATTGTTTTCCGGTAGGAATCACGGGATCGGTATACGGTTTCGACCGCTTTCAGCAGGGTCGGACCGGTCAGCGATTCTTCTTCGAGCACATAGGAAAATCCCTGTTTTTCAAATGATCTTGCGTTTAAGATCTGATCTCCGCGGCTGGCGGCTGCAGACAGTGGAATCAGGATGTTCGGCTTATGGAGGGCAAGCAGTTCGCAGATCGAATTGGCGCCGGCTCTGGAGATGACAAGATTGGCAAGCGCGAAGAGATCGCGGAGTTCTTCCCGTGCATATTCCAGCTGGGCGTATCCGGCCTGCTCCTTAAGCGAAGGATCCAGATTGCCTTTTCCGCAGAGATGCACGACGCAGTACGTTTTCAGCAGTTCCGGAAGAACGCCGCGCACGGCATCGTTGATCTTTTTGGAGCCGGAACTTCCGCCGACGACCAGCAGAACCGGTTTCGAAGCGTCGGCGAAACGGCAGAGGCGGCGGGCTTTATCCGGATCGCCGGTTAATAGTTCCTGACGGATCGGGGAACCGGTCAGCACCGCTTTTCCTTCCGGCAGATATTTTATGGTTTCCGGGAAATTGCAGCAGACTTTTTTCGCTCCGCGGATTGCAATGCGGTTAGCAAGTCCCGGCGTGATGTCGGATTCGTGGATAATGGCGGGAATTCGGCAGTGCTTTGCAGCCAGTACCACGGGAACCGATACAAAACCGCCTTTGGAAAAGACGATATCCGGTTTCAGTTTCTTCATAAGTCGGATGGCCTGACGGTAGCCTTTCAGCACTTTTAACGGGTCGGAAAAGTTTTTCCAGTCGAAGTAGCGGCGGAGTTTGCCGGAAGAGATCCCATAGTAAGGGATGTTCTGCGCTTCGATCAGCTCTTTTTCCATTCCCTGGTAAGAACCGATGTACGAAACCTCGTATCCGGCATCTTTTAACGCGGGCAGCATTGCGATGTTCGGGGTAACGTGGCCGGCCGTGCCGCCGCCCGTCAGAATGATCTTTTTCATATGGATAATCCTTTCTGCTATGTAAATGATCTGTTTCTTCTATATTATACTCCGCCGCTGAAAAGTCAAGAAAAGATTGTCGGGGAAACGTCGAAAAGAGAGGAAACTTGCGGCGAAAAAACGGGGCGTCCTACTTTTTTCCGGAGGCGGTTTTCATTATAATAGAAGCAGCGGAACAATAAGATGGGGATTGACCATCAACAGGTTGCAGCGGAAAAGGAGGATATGGGACAGGATGGAAGTTTTTTTGGCCGCCGGAGAGGCGTACATACAGGAGATCACACTGGGAGCGCAGATACTCTTATTGATCTTATTCTGTGTCATGGCACATAAGATAACGGTAACGAAGCGGAAGATCGATACGATCACGAAGACGGTTGAGGAATATCTGGCCGCGGTGATGGAAGAAGAGGAAGCGGAAAGCGCAAAAGGCGTTTATTCCGTAAATCCGGGAGATGATGCGCTGATTCAGAAGCAGAGGGAAGAAGAAGCCCAGAATCAGTTAATCTCTTCGGTGCTGCAGGAAATTTTTCCTTGATAATTGGCGGGCGCTTTGCTACAATTACTTACAATAGATATATTGTGTTAATATCATCACAAAGGAGCGAGAGTATGAGTAAAGTTACGTTTGATTATTCAAAAGCAGCAGCCTTCATCAGTGAAGAGGAAGTTTCCTATATGGAGAAACTCACCGCAGATGCAAAGGCACAGCTGACAGCAAAGACCGGAGCCGGAAATGATTTTTTAGGATGGATCGATCTTCCGGTAGATTATGACAAGGATGAGTTTGCCCGGATCAAAAAGGCGGCGGAAAAGATCCAGTCGGATTCTGAGGTACTGGTTGTTATCGGAATCGGCGGTTCTTATCTGGGCGCAAGGGCGGCGATCGAATTCTTAAGACACGGGTTCTATAATAATGTATCCAAGGAAGTGCGCAAGACGCCGGAGATCTATTATGCAGGAAACAGCATCAGCAGTTCCTATCTGAAGGGGCTTTTGGATGTTGTCGGGGACAGGGATTTCTCGGTCAACGTGATCTCCAAATCCGGAACGACTACGGAACCGGCGATCGCATTCCGCATCTTTAAAGAGAAGCTGGAGAAGAAATACGGCAAAGAAGAAGCGGCGAAGCGTATTTATGCGACAACGGATAAGGCGAAGGGTGCTTTAAAGAAGCTGGCGACGGAAGAAGGGTATGAAACATTTGTCGTGCCGGATGATGTCGGCGGACGCTTTTCCGTATTGACGGCTGTCGGCCTTCTTCCGATCGCTGTCAGCGGCGCGGATATCGATCAATTGATGGAAGGTGCGGCAGAAGGCAGGAAGCTGGCTTTAGAACAGGATTTTGCAGAGAACGACGCATTGCAGTATGCGGCAATCCGCAATATTTTACTGCGCAAAGGAAAATCCGTCGAAGTGCTTGCAAACTATGAACCGAGCTGCCATTATGTTTCCGAATGGTGGAAGCAGCTGTACGGTGAGAGCGAGGGCAAGGATCAGAAGGGAATTTTCCCGGCTTCCGTAGACCTGACCACGGATCTGCATTCTCTGGGGCAGTTTATTCAGGACGGATCGCGCCTGTTTTTCGAGACGGTGCTGAATGTCGAAACTTCCCGCGAAGAAATTCTGATCCGGGAAGAAGCGGAAGATCTGGACGGATTGAATTATCTGGCCGGCAAGAACATGGATTTTGTGAATAAGAGTGCAATGAACGGAACCATTCTGGCGCATACGGACGGAAATGTGCCGAATCTGATGGTTAAGATTCCGGAGCAGAATGAATTCTACTTAGGCGAGCTGTTCTATTTCTTTGAGTTTGCGGTAGGCGTGAGCGGATATCTGTTAGGCGTGAATCCGTTTAACCAGCCGGGAGTAGAAAGCTATAAGAAGAACATGTTCGCGCTTCTTGGGAAGCCGGGTTATGAGGATGCGCGGGAAGAATTATTAAAGAGATTGTAACATTTGTAAAAAAATTGAAATAATATTTGACAAACCGTAAAGACTTTGTTATAATGACCACCGTAACAAATTCGTAACATTTGAAATAAAATGTTTAAAAACGAAACATAAGTGTAATACTTTTGCATAGGATTACACTGTATGGAGGTTCATTATGAGACGAAGCAAAAAAGTAGTAGAAAGCACGATCGTTACAGCATTAACCATCGTGTTATCTATTACGGCAGTTACGGACAGCAGAAATATGAAGGCAGACCGTGCAGAAGAAGAAACCGCATTTAATGTCGGCTTGGAGAACAACGGGATTGCGGGAGTTTCGGAAGTATTGGTTGATTTTGAACTGTCAGCGGCAGAAGAACTGGAAGATCATGTTACGATCGAGAAAGAAATCGTCGATGTAGTGGCGGCTTCTGCGGAGGAGATCGTTTCGGAAGATACCAATGCAGAGGTAGAAGAGCAGGAGCCGGAACTGACTCCGGAAGAGCAGGAATGGCAGAATGCGCTGATGGCGGATGTTGATCAGACGTTAAATGTACGAGCAGAAGGAAGCACCGAGGCGGCGATTGTCGGCAGACTCCACAAGGGAGATAAGGCAGTCGTTGTAGAAGCCGGAGAGGAATGGACGAAGATTACTTCCGGTAATGTAGAAGGATACGTAAAGAATGAGTTCTGCGTATTCGGAAGCGATGCCCTTGCATATGCGAAAGCCAACTGCGATACAGTGGCGAAATCAACGACGGACGGCCTTCGGATCCGGAAAGGGCAGAGTACGGATTCCGGAGTTGTGAAGACGCTTGCGGCGGGTGATGAAATAAAAGTAGATACTTCTTTATCCGCAGAAAACGGATGGGTGCCGGTAACGTATAACTCCGGAACCTGCTATGTCAGCGCGGAATATGTGGAGGTTTCTTTAAAGACGGGAACCGGCATAACGCTGGAAGAAGAAGCTCAGGCGATCGCGGAAGCAGAGGCGGCCAAGAAGAAACAGCAGGAGGCCGAAGCTGCAGCGGCGGCAGCTTCCAACCGTCAGCAGAGCGCGGGAATCACACAGGGATCTTCTCTGGCGGCGTCTGTAGATGATATTACCCTGCTTGCGGCTTTGATCCAGTGCGAGGCGGGCGGCCAGTCTTATGACTGCCAGCTTGCAGTTGGTGCGGTAGTCGTGAACCGCGTGAAGAGTGGCCGTTATCCGGACAGCGTTTATGGAGTTATCTACCAGAGAAGCCAGTTTGGACCGGCTTCCAGCGGAAGATTAGAGAGCCGTCTGGCAAAGGGCGTCAGCAGTACCGCATATTCTGCGGCACAGGCAGCGCTCAGCGGTTCGGATAATACGGGAGGAGCGATGTCCTTTAAGCTTGCATCTTCCGGACATGGCGGAGTAGTCATCGGGCCGATTGTTTTTTATTAATGAAATACCGGGATTCCAATGAGGGGACTGTCAGCGGCAGTCCTCTTTTTTGCTTGTATTCCATAGAAAAATGGAGTAAAATGTTTCCATTGTAATTAGGGAGGAACGGGCAATGACACTAAAGGGACGTAATTTTTTAAAACTGATGGATTACACGCCGGATGAGATCCGGTATCTGATCGATCTGGCGGCGGAGCTGAAGCGCCAGAAGAAGCAGGGGATCCGCCATGACTGTCTGGCAGGAAAGAATATCGCATTAATTTTTGAAAAGACAAGTACCCGGACCCGATGCTCTTTCGAAGTAGCCGCGCATGATCTGGGAATGCATGTGACTTATCTGGATCCGGACGGTTCCCAGATCGGGAAGAAAGAAAGCATTGCGGATACGGCGCGCGTGCTCGGGCGGATGTTTGACGGGATCGAGTACCGCGGGTTTGAACAGGAAATCGTAGAAGAACTTGCGCGTTTTGCCGGGGTTCCGGTGTGGAACGGATTGACGAACGAATTCCATCCGACGCAGATGATCGCGGATATGCTGACGATACGCGAGCATTTGGGGCGTCTTTCGGGCGTAAAACTGGTATATATGGGCGATGCGCGTTACAACATGGGAAATTCCCTTATGGTGACCTGTGCGAAGCTGGGGCTGGATTTTACGGCATGTACCAATAAGAAATATTTTCCGGAGCAGAAGCTGGTGGATTACTGCAGGAAAACAGCGGAAGAAACCGGAGCGTCCATAACGCTGACCGAAGATGCTGCAGAGGCGGCGAAGGATGCGGATGTGGTCTATACCGATGTGTGGGTATCCATGGGTGAGCCGCAGGAAGCGTGGGCGGAGCGGATCGCAGATCTGGTGCCGTATCAGGTCAATGCGAAAGTTTTTGAATACGCGAAACCGGAAGCCATATTCATGCACTGTCTTCCGGCTTTCCATGACTTAAAGACCACGATCGGAAAACAGGTTTACGAGAAGTTCGGACTGGCAGAGTTGGAAGTGACGGATGAGGTTTTCGAAGGCCCGCGGTCGGTTGTTTTTGACGAGGCGGAAAACCGTATGCATACGATCAAGGCGGTTATGAAGGCCACGTTATCCGATTCTTAAGCGCTGGAGGGGAGATGGGTACGGCAATACAAGAAGAACTGCAGGAGAATCTCCGCGGTATGAATTGGGCCGGGAAAAAGCTGGTATACTGTGAAACGGTTGATTCTACGAATACAAAGGCAAAGGAGCTGGCGGAGCTGGGATATCCGTCCGGGACGCTTGTAACGGCGGAACAGCAGAAAGCCGGCAGAGGAAGAAGCGGCCGGGGCTGGGAATCGCCGCCGGGAACGGGGATTTTTATGACGCTTCTTCTGCGTCCGGCAATCCGTCCGGACAGCGCTTCCATGCTGACGCTGGTTGCCGCACTGGCAGCGGTCCGGGGCGTCCGGGATATCACACAGGCGGATGTGCAGATCAAGTGGCCGAATGATCTGGTGCTTAACGGGAAGAAAATCTGCGGGATTTTAACGGAACTGAGTGTTCAGGAGGGAATGATCCGCTATCTGGTGGTCGGAATCGGGATCAATGTCCACAATGAATCGTTTCCGGAGGAGATCCGTTCCACCGCAAGTTCGCTTTTTCTGGAATGCGGCAGGCATTTCCACCGGGCAGAGATCATCGGGAAGCTCCTTAAGAATTTTGAAAACGATTATGAAATTTTCTGCCGGACGGAAGATCTAAGCGGACTTCGTGATGAATATCATGCTTTTCTGGTAAACAGGGGAAGATCCGTGCGCGTTTTGGATCCGAGAGCCCCTTATGAAGGAAAAGCCCTTGGGATTACAGAAAAAGGGGAACTGATCGTGGATGTGCAGGGGCAGAAAAGGCTGGTATCCAGCGGAGAAGTTTCGGTAAGAGGAATTTACGGATATGTATGACGAGGTTATTTTATGCGCGGCGAGCGCATATAATCGAAAATATTATTTGAATGAACAGTTTAGCCGTCTCCCGGATTCGATCAAGGAGGAACTGCAGATCCTGTGCGTGCTTTTCACGGAGGATGTCGGCGGTATCCTGCAGCTGGTGTTTGATGAGGACGGGGATCTGGAATTTCGCACTTCCTGCGAAGAGAATGACTTCTTTTATGATGAGATCGGGAGTGCATTAAAGATCAAGCAGTACCGGGAGCAGAAGAGGGAGCTTTTCGAGGCGCTCCAGACTTATTACCGGATCGTGTTTTTGGGAGAAGGGCTGGAGGAAGAAGATTAAGCAAAGGGGGAACGGCAAATGATATTAACGATCGATGCCGGAAATACCAATATAACCTGCGGGGTATTTGATTCGGATGAAATTACGGCATCTTTCCGCATTACTACGAAGATGCCGAGGACGTCGGACGAGTACGGGATGATCCTCTGCACGCTGCTGGAGCGGAATAACCTGAAAATGTGCGATATCCAGGATGCGATCATCTGCTCGGTTGTGCCGAATATCATGCATTCTCTGGAGGGAGCCATTGTCAAGTATTTTCATATCAATCCGATCATCGTGGAAGCGGGAATCCGGACGGGAATCCGGATCGTTACCCCGAATCCGCAGCAGATCGGGGCGGACCGGATCGTAGATGCCGTTGCGGCCTATGAACTGTACGGCGGGCCGGTTCTGGTCATTGATTTTGGCACGGCTACGACTTATGATTATGTGGATGAGACGGGCGCGTTTCTGGGCGGGATCACGGCTCCGGGAATCCGGATTTCCGCGCGGGCGCTCTGGGAAGATGCGGCTAAGCTTCCAGAGATCGAGATTAAAAAGCCGGACCGCATTCTGGGGAAAGATACGATCACCAGTATGCAGTCGGGGCTGGTCTACGGCCAGATCGGGCAGACGGAATATATTATCCGGAAGACGAAAGAGGAGATGGGGCGGGAAGATGCCAAAGTCGTTGTGACAGGCGGTCTGGGGCGCATCATCGCGAATGAAACCGATGCCATTGACGCATATGATCCGAATCTGACGCTGAAGGGCATTTATCTTGTGTATAAAAAACAAAACCGGAAAATAAAGTGATCGTTCATGGGACAGAATATGATAAAGCCGCTTACGATCGGCAGCGTTACCATACCGAATAATTTAATACTCGCGCCTATGGCAGGAGTTACCGACCTGCCATTTCGTTTGCTGTGCAAAGAGCAGGGGGCAGGCCTTCTGTGCATGGAGATGGTGAGTGCGAAAGCAATCCTCTATAAAAACCGCAATACGGAGGAGCTTCTGCGCATCGATGAGAACGAACATCCGGTTTCCCTGCAGCTTTTCGGCTCGGATCCGGATATCATAGCTTCGATCGCCGCGCAGATCGAGGAGCGGCCGTTTGACATCCTGGATCTGAATATGGGCTGTCCGGTGCCGAAGATCGTCAACAATGGCGAAGGTTCCGCGCTGATGAAAGATCCGCTTCTGGCCGGAAAGATCATTGAGAAAACGGTGAAAGCGGTGAAAAAGCCTGTTACGGTCAAGATCCGGAAGGGGTTTAGCGATGCAGATGCCAATGCCGTGGAAATTGCAAAGATCGCACAGGAATCGGGAGCGGCGGCGATCGCCGTGCATGGAAGGACGAGGGAGCAGTATTATTCCGGAGAAGCGGACTGGGAAATCATCCGGAAAGTGAAAGAGGCGGTATCGATCCCGGTCATCGGAAACGGAGATCTGCGGACGCCCGAAGATGTCGTCCGGATGGGGCGCCAGACCGGCTGCGACGGTTATATGATCGCGCGGGGGGCGCAGGGGAATCCGTGGATTTTCCGGCAGATCCTGCATTATTTTGAAACGGGGGAACATCTGCCGAAGCCGGATATGGAGGAAACGGCGGAAATGATCCTCCGCCACGCAAGAATGATGCTGGAATACAAAGGGGAATATACCGGGATCCGGGAAATCCGCAAACATGCGGCATGGTATACGGCGGGATACCCCAATTCCGCCAGGCTGCGGGGAAAGATCAATGAGGTGGAAACATATGACGAACTGGAACGGCTTCAGTTCTGAAAGAAAAAAATAATTCGCACAAAATAACCTGAAACAGAGCCTGTTTGCGATAAAAGTGATAAAATA
>CANQDS010000017.1 GCA_947593655.1 uncultured Lachnospiraceae bacterium
ATCGGATTTCAGCTTCTCCGTCACGCCCTCCCTTTCCGCCATCTGTTTCACGAGCCTGTCCATCATCCCGTTACATTATTATAACATTCCGCATCGAAAAGACTGTAGGTTCCAAGTCCCATGATTGGCATTTCATATCCGCTATTCAACATAACTGTCCTCTTTTCAAAATTAAATTTCCCGACTTCTGCTTTATCTTCTTCCACTGCATTCTTTGATTCGGACATACCACTGACATTTTCCGCAACAGAACTGTCTGTTGACACCGAATCGTTTGTGCCTTTCGCACTGCAGGCAGATAAACAAATCAAAAAGGAAGCCAGCAAAATTGCAATCCCTATTCTTTTCATATATTTCCTCACGCTGAACTATCTTTCCTTTTAACAATGCATCAAAATTTCTAATCTTATCCAGTTTGGACGGGGACTTCCGTTCAAAATCAATATGTTCACGAATTTCACCTCATTTTCAAGATCGGGTGCTGATCCTAAACAATCAGCACCCGATCTGTATTTTACTTCAGATATTCTGTAAAGAAACGCTCCAGCTTGTTAAACGGAATGGCGTTCTTCCCGCCGCCATCATACAGATCGGTGTGGACAGCATCCGGAATGATCAAAAGCTCCTTGTTGCTTGTGTACTTGCTGTCCTTTGTCATAGCTGCATAGGCATCTTTTGAAAAATAGCAGGAGTGAGCCTTCTCACCATGCATGACTAAAACGGCGCTTCTGATCTCGTTGCTGTATTTGAGGATCGGCTGATTCAGAAAAGATTCACATCCGATCACATTCCAGCCGCCGTTAGAATTGAGACTGCGGGGATGATAACCCCGTTTTGTCTTGTAGTAATCATGATAGTCCCTTACGAAAAACGGCGCATCCTCCGGCAGCGGATCGACTACGCCGCCGCCAAGGGCATATTCTCCCGCTTTCAAGTCCGCAAGCCGCTGAGCGCACATGGCCGCCTTTTTCTGATACCGGGCTTCCTCGCTGTCCTCAGCGTCAAAGTAGCCGTTGGCGTTCACTCTTGTCATATCGTACATAGTGGACGCCACGGTCGCTTTTACTCTCGTATCAAGCGCCGCTGTGTTCAGCGCCATGCCGCCCCAGCCGCAGATGCCGATGATTCCAATGCGTTCAGGATCGACTTTATCATGCAGCGACAGAAAATCCACCGCCGCCATAAAATCCTCGGTATTGATATCGGGCGACGCCATATAACGAACATTGCCGCCGCTCTCGCCGGTAAAGGAAGGATCAAAAGCAATCGTCAAAAATCCTCTTTCCGCCATCGTCTGAGCATACAATCCCGCCGTCTGCTCCTTTACCGCTCCGAAGGGGCCACAGACAGCAATCGCCGGAAGCTTACCTTCCTCATTTTTCGGCGCATACAAATCTGCCGCCAGCGTGATACCGTAACGATTCAGAAAAGTTACCTTACTATGATCGACCTTTTCGCTTTTTGGAAAGGTTTTATCCCATTCCGCCGTTAGTTTCAGTTCTTCTTTTTTCATGATGCTCTTACCATCCTTTCTGTGTTCGACTTCTTTTTCTATTTACAAGATAACACATTGACATTTTTCCTCGCTAATAGTTATAATGAATATCGTGATATTCATTTTTGGAATATCACGATATTGAACGGAGGATATCATATGGAAATTCGTACTTTAAGATACTTTCTTGCCATTGCAAGAGAAGAAAACATGACCAAAGCCGCAGAGATTCTTCACATTACGCAGCCCACTCTTTCAAAAACGCTGCGGGCATTAGAAGACGAACTTGGAAAAAAGCTGTTTACACGACACAGCTTCAGCATTTCACTGACCGAGGAAGGAATTCTTCTCAGAAAACGGGCAGAAGATCTGGTTTCGATGGCGGATAAAATTATTTGTGAATTTATGTCATTGGACGATATTACCGGCGGAGATATTTATTTTGGTCTGGCTGAATCATATCAGATTCGTTACCTTGCGCAGGAGATCAAGCGATTCAAAGAAATCTACCCCGGACTGCGCTATCACATCAGCAGCGGAGATACGGAGCAGGTTACAGAAAAGCTGGACAAGGGTATTCTTGACTTTGCCGTACTTGCAGAGGAACCGGATCCCGCAAAGTATAATTATCTCTGTTTCCCTGATGCAGACATGTGGGGACTTGTGATGCCGAGTGATTGTCCGCTTGCAAAGAAAGAATCTATATGCGTCGATGACCTTGTTGGATTACCCTTGTTTTGTTCCGAGCAGGGTTGGAACAAGGATATTTCCCATTGGTGCGGAGAACGGATTGATGAATTACACCTTGAAGGTTCGTTCCGCCTCTCCTATAATGGTTCTCTTTTTGTACATGAGGGGCTCGGATTTCTCTTGACCTTCGCCCACCTCATAGACACAAGTCCCACAAGCGGTCTCACATTTCGTCCATTAGCACCTTCACTGAAAGCAAAAATTTATCTGATCTGGAAAAAATATCAGGTGTTTACTCCAATTGCGGACAGATTTTTAGACGAGGCGAAAAAACACTTTATATACCATTCCTCGATATAATACCCAGCGTTATCAACTTTCCAGAAAGCACAGTAATTGCTCCTGCTGTTCTTTTAACGCGACTAAAATACATGGGGTGCGCCGCAGATCGCCTGCATTGACATATGCGATATATTTTACCTCAAAGCAGAATTTACAGTTTGTATTGCATAAAATGATCGTTTGGGGTAAATCCAAAACTACTGTACAGTAAAATTCCCATATCCGATGCCGTAATCTGAACCGTACCACATCCCCGCTTTCTTGCTTCGTCTACGACTCTTGAAAGCAATTCTTTCGCGATTCCTTTTCTTCTGTATTCCTTGTTCGTAAACATACTGGACAGAAGCCCTATTTTTCCGCTTGGGCAACCAAAATAAGGCGGCTTTTCTACAATGGACATTCCGCTCGTCCCAATAATCGTTCCATTGTCTAATGCGATCCATGAAAAGAATGTATCATCAGCCATATGGCGGCGATAATAATCCTTCAGAGCAGGTGTAAGATCAATTTCTTCTTTTGCGCCTTCCTCCCGCAGCTGTGCGATTCGCATTTTAATAAAAATGTCAAGCTCCTGTTCTGTTAATTTCTGATAAATAATATTCATACAATTTACCTCCACGGCTTAATTTCCCAGTATCCATTTTTCGGAGAACCATGCCGTACTAAAATACCTTCCTGCTTCAGTTGGTTCTTCTCCGATGCTTCCTTCATCTGTATCATATTCCCATCCCAAACCCTTTGTCAATCCAATCCCGCCCCTTTATATTTTCAAAATACAGCGGCATAAACCGGATACAGTGAAAAGAACCGGGCCGAAGGAAACCCCAGCGCCGCCAGAACAACCGGCGCACAGAGCAGGACAAAGCAGAAAAACACCGTCTGCGCATAGTTTTTCCGCCATCCCGACAACAGCAGCACCGCGGCGGCGATCAGCAGCGCGGTCAGTATCTGAAGCAGCATTTTAAACGCCAGAAGCGCGATCACGGGAATGAACTCCGGCAGATTCTGATAGCGCGGAATATTCTGCGCGGAAACGAACAATCCGTGAAGCGGAAATGTCCGTGCGGTATGGATACAGCGGCAGAGAAAGGGCACCGCGGAAATACACCCCGCCAGCAGTCCGCATACGGCCGTTTTCCCCAGCAGAACCCCTTTCTTTCCTTTCCGGGAAGCGCACAATAATCCCCATGCGCCGGTCTCGTATTCCATCGGGAGCGCATTACCGAATGCAAGGATCATGGCAAAAGTCAGAAGCAGAAACTCACTCATCCGGTTCCCGTCGAAAACGCCGAGCAGATACAGATACCCGGTATCATAAAGAAAGCAGCCCTCCCTTTCCCGCACGAGCGCCGACTGCTGCTTGACGCGCTGAAAGGCCGGATAAAAAGCCGTTACGCTCTTCCATTTGATCTTCATGCTTTCCGCAGCCTCCGGGCTGATTTCACCAGCGTCAGCCATCTGATCGATCTTTTCCAGTTCCGCAAACGCTTCCTGATACCTCGCCTCCTCCGATGCAAGCAGTTCGTTTTTCTCTTCCGTTAATCCGCCCTCCAGCCGGAGCATCAGGCTTTGATAATACCGCTCCTGCGCCGCAGGATGATACGCGTGGGAAAAGATGCCGCCCGCGGTCAGAATGCTAAACGTCAGCAGCAGGACAAGCCCTCGGCAGGAAAACAGGATCTTATATCCTTCGTACCACAGCAGGGACGCATGAGGACGGAACCGGAAATGAAAATATTTTTTCTTCTGCTGAAACTGCAGCCTTTCCCCTTTCCGGAAAAAGAAGCAGCCGGACAGGACTCCTCCCGCCAGCACGACGGCGATCAGAAGCCACACGGCCAGCGTCCGCGAAACCGGATACCCGAAAAAATTCAGATTCAGATAATTCCCGTACAGCTTTTCCGTCCGCATCGCGGCAAATAAATTCAGATATTTCAGCGCGCCGGTTTTGGACGCAGCCGGAATAAAAGCATACATCGCCCAGCTGAGAGTCCAGAGAGCCGCTCCCGCCAAATAAGGCAGCGCCATGTTTTCCGATAAAATGCACAGCGCGGCCACAACCGCTCCCATTCCGGCTAAAACCAGCGCCTTGGTCAGAACGGACAGCAGCATAAATTCCCAAATGCTGATTGGCAGAACGCTTTCGCGGTACGGGGCAAGCGACTGGATCTTTGCCGCAAGATCGCACCAGCCGGAGCAAAATCCAAAATAAATGTAATTAATGCCGTACAAAACAGCGGAACTTGCGGCACAGTGGACAAACAGCGCCAGAAATTTAGCAAAGATTCCCGCGCCTATGCCATTTCTTGTGCTGCGCGTCAGATAGAAAAGCTTTTTGTGTTTTTCCTCCGTGATCAGGCTTCCGATAAACAGGAACGCAGACAAGAGCAAAAGGATATCCGTCCCCGTATTTTCCATTGCCGCCGTGATCGTTTTCGACGGCATCCAGCAGATTCCGTCCGCCGAAAGCGCCTGATAATCTTCTGCACTCTTTTTGATATTCCGCGAAGCAAAACTGCCTGCGCTCTTCCCGGCAAAAATCGAGATCCCGCTTAGCGAATCCTTCCGATCCTGCACCGATTCCAGATAGGAAGCATAATCCAGAACCCGTGATCCCTCTTCATACATTTCATCCAGAAATAAAGTTTCCAGTTCCAGAGAATCCGTATACCGCAGATAATCCCCGGACACATACCGATCATACCAGGTTTCAAAGACACCCGGATTTTCCGCCATTTCCCGTTCAGCAAATTCCGCGCCGGTTTCACTGTTTTTCATCGCAAGGATCCGGGCGGCAAACTCCGTCCCGTCCGCCTCTTCCTTCCGGGCGGACAGAAATGCGCCTTTTTCTTCTTCGGTCATTCCGCGGATATCCTCCGCAAACATGCGGTAGGAAGACAGTTCCGCTTTTCGTCCGTTTCCGAGATTTGCATACCATTGGAAAAAGAGATTGATCCCTAAAAGGATAACGGCCAGAAATTGAAAACTGCGTTTCTTCCAGATCTTTTCAAGTTCAAAAACAACCAGTCTTCCCATCCTTCTCCTCCTCTCCAAACAGCTGCATGTAAACCTCTTCGAGCCCCGAAGCCTGATATTTCCGGCAGAGATCCGCAGCCGGGGCACAGTCGGCCACCGTGCCGCCCCGAAGCAGGATCACCTCGTTTACAATGGATTCGATATCGGAAACCACATGCGTCGAGATCAGGATCATTTTATCCCCGGCAAGCGTCCGGATCCGCTCCCGGATTCTTACCCGCTCTTTCGGATCCAGCCCGGCGGTCGGTTCATCCAGCAGAACGATTTCGGGATCTCCAAGAACGGCCTGTGCGACAAGGATCCGCTGTTTCATGCCGCCGGAATATGTGCCGATCGGCCGATCCGCCGCTTCCGTCAGATGAACCCAGGATAGTACCTCCTCCATCCTGCTTTTGATCTGTTTTTTCGGAATGCCCTTTAACGCCGCCATATAGGCTAAAAAGCGGCGGCCGGAAAAAGCATCGTACATTCCCTGCTGCTGCGGCGCATAGCCCAGCAGAGACCGGTACCCGGCCCCGAGTCCGGCGATATCTTTTCCGTTCCACCTGATCTGCCCCGAATCCGGTTTGAGATTCCCTGTGATCAGGTTCATAAGCGTGGATTTTCCCGCCCCGTTCGGACCGAGAAGCCCGTAGATCCCATGATCCAATTTCAGAGAAACCGCATCTAATACGGTCTTTTCTTTATATTTTTTTGTAATTTCACACAATTCCAGCATTTTACATTCCACTCCCGATCATTTGTATTGGTGTAATCTTATCCCGCCCGGCATACAGGTCATCCCGGCTGATCAGCCCGAACTGGTTTTTTTGAATGGAATAAGAGCCGTCGCCGTTATCCTTCGCCTCATAATCGTAGATGACCAGCACCTGATCCCCGGCCTCTGCAACGATCTCGAGGCTCCAGCCAAGCGACCGGTTTACCAGCCCGCAATGGCTGACTTCACCGGTTTTTGTATCGATAAAATAATAAGTGTTGTCATCCGGATCCCTCGTATAGATCCGCTCCCCCACCATTCCCCAGATCGTATCCTCCGGAATGGAACACAGAAGTTCCTGTTCCGCCAACGCAAGATCGATGCAAAAGATCTTTCCGTCTCCATCCATGGAATAATATAAATGCTCTTCATCCAGCGCAAAACTCCGCGACTTCGCCTGACCGACGCGGTAGATTTCCCGGTGTTCGCCGCTATCCACATCAAATGCCAGAAAAACATCGGCCGCCGTATCATAAAGTTCGGTATCGTCGTTGTACTTTTCTTCCAGGGAAACCTCCCTTCCGAAATCGATCCCGTGCAATACGAGCTGCCGCTGCGAACAGCCGACCGCTTCCCACTCGATCGAATCATTCAGGTCCATACTGTAAAGCACGCTCTCGCGGCCGCTTTCCGGATCCAGAAAGACCAGATTGCGTTCGGAAAATGTCCGGTAGGAATTTCCGCCGATCTGCTGCGCCGAAACTTTTTTGGTGATCAGGTAAAATCCGTCTTCATCCGCCACAGCAAAATCCTCCACCGTAACGGAAGGATCAAAAGCGTATATTTTTTCCCGGTTACTCCCGTCCGGCTCCATCCGGTAGAGGACGGTCGGCATGGCTTCCACTGCTGCCTCGTCTGCGCCGCCTGCACCCATATACACGCTTCCGCTGTCATCCATTTCCTTGCTCATGAGGTAAAGCGCGCCGTTCCATGTAAACAGCATCGGGGAACCGCCGAATTCCTCCTCCAAAAAAACGGAAGTGCAGTCCGCCGTATCATGCCCGCAGCCCGCGCTGCTGCATAAAAAGATCTCCTGCCGCGCCGCAAAATCCATATACATCAAATGCCTTGCCGCCCGGCCGTCCGAAAGCTCTTCGACTTCTTCGCTTAAATAGTAATAGCCGTTTTCCGTGGTACAGTCCGTATCGCCGTTCTGCAGATGGTATAACAGGGACAGATCTCCGCCGGATGACACCTGCCGCCCAGCCGCCGTGTTTTTCCCTCCCGCATCCTGCTTTGCGCCCAAACCGCCGGAAGTACTCCGGCTGCAGGCGCCAAGGCACAGCAATATTCCAGACAGCGCCAGAAAATAAATTCGTTTTTTCATAAAAAAAGACCTCCTTGTATTCTTCTGCCAGAATTTACAAGGAGATCATAAAACGGAAAGGTCAAAAAACCGTCAAATCCCGAAAATTATTTTCGTAACTGCCCCGTGCGGATCGCGGTTCGACAATTCCAGCCTTCCGCCGTGCTTGCGGCAGAGAAGCCTTCCGATCGTAAGTCCCATGCCGCAATGCCCGTTCTCATCCGCCGCCGGAAGCAGCATCCGGTTCTGGCCTTTTAAGACCGTTTCCGGATAGCCGTCCCCGTCGTCCGTAACCGTAACCGCAAAGCAGCCGTTTTCCAGTGCGGCGGAAATGACGATCGTTTCTTTGGCATATCGAAAAGAATTGCTGACGATGTTCTCCAAAACGCGGTAGAGGACGGACGCATCGATCCGGACGGTTTCTTTCCGGATCCTGTTTTCCACGCGCAGTTTGATATTCCGCTCCGACGCGATCAGGGAAAAATCCCCGGTAATATCGGAAATCAGCTGCTGCACCGAAACTTCCGTGCGTTCGATCTCGATATCATCCAATTGACCGATGGTTCGGACGGATTCCGTGTACTGCTCCAGCCGCCCGGCCGCTTTTGCGATATTGTCCACCATTCCCGCGGTCTTTTCGGAAGAGAGATCCCCTTTCTGCAGATGGAGCATCAGATACTCCGCATAGCCTTCGATGATCGTGATCGGGTTCCTGAGATCGTGGGCGATCGACGCCTGGATCATTTTCCGCTCTTCCAGCATCTTCCACAACTCCCGATCATTTTCATAAAGCGCCTGCCGCATCTGCTCGAACGAGCGGCAGAGCTGCCCCAGCTCGTTTTCCGCTTCACAGGAAACGGTAAAATCCAGATCCTGCCGGCTGATATGACCGGCGGCGTCCTCCAGCGCAAGGATCGGCGGGGAGAGCTTCTTCTGGTAGAAACGCCGGGCGCACAGGAAAATTCCGGCTACGGCATAGAGAACGGGAAAAAGAGCCATGCAGACCGCGGACGCCTGATAGGCGATCTTCCGCCGCGGCCCCCGCCTTCCGATACCGTAATCAACACTCTTTACGGACAGTGTCGTACCGCAGAAACTGCCGGAATCCAACCGTCCGTCTTCCCTTAAGATATTGGGAATGACTTCCTTTCCGTCGATCACGCACCGGAGGGCGATTCCCTCCTTCCTTCCGTCCGGATACGCATAATCGATGCATACCATGACCGAGTGATCGGCGGGCACCAGCCATTGCTGGAAACGGAGACACCCCCAGACCGTGACGGCGGAACAGGCTGCCACGACCAGAAGAGTCGCGGACACCGCTGCAAAAAATTCCATTTTCAATGTTTTTCTTCTTTTTATTCCTTCCATCGGTATCCGACTCCCCATATCGTTTCAATATATTCCCGCCCCGCCGCCTCCCGCAGCTTGATACGGATCTTGCGGATATGCTCTTTTACGACGCTGCTGTCTCCGTCCGCATCCAACCCCCAGACGGCTTCATACAGACGCTCTTTATCAAAGATCTGCCCGCGGTAGCGGAGCAGCAGCTCGATCAGATCAAATTCCTTCCGGGAAAAGCGGATCTCCTTTTCGCCGCAGAACACCCGCCGCTTAGTAAGATTAACGATCAGTCCGTCCGCGGCCGTAAGCACGGAAGCCCGGTTCCGGTTCCGCTTATCCCGGCGCAGATGCGCGGCGATCCGCGCAGTCAGTTCCTTTAAGCTGAACGGTTTTGTGATATAATCATCACCGCCGAACTGCAGACCGTTGATCTTATCCTGTTCGGTGATCCGCGCCGTTAAAAAAAGGATCGGACAGGACACATGGTTCCGGATATTTCTGCACAGCTCCAATCCGTCCACTCCGGGCATATTGATATCCAGCAGGATCAGGTCGGGCTCTTTCTGCAGCTGCCTTAGCGCCGAACGGCTGTCATTGGCGACAAGCGTATCGTAACCGCACTCCTGCAGATGCCCGGATAATAATTCAGTCAGCATTTTTTCATCGTCAACGATCAAGATACGATCCGGCATGAAAACTCCTCCCCTTCCTGTTGATATTCTGGCAGGAAAAAGTCAAAATATTGTCAAATTTCCGCATTTTCCTGCGCAAAAGCCCCCTATGCCATTCTCCGGCATAAGGGGCTTTCTCTTCCCGTTGTGTTTATTAAATACTGTAATCGAAGCGGCTTCCCGCAGTCGGAACCTGTCCGGCTTTCACCTGATCCCAATTAACGTTCCGGATCTTCTCGAGCAGTTCCTCCACGGAATCCGCCGTAACTCTGGTGTGCTTCCTTTCGTCAAATTCTTTGGCTTCCTTCGCCTTCTCTTCCCTGGCTTTCTCTTCTTTTACTTTCTCTTCCTTATGTGTTTCCCGGTTCTTCTCAATGCGCTCCCTCTGCTTCTCGCTCACCTTATCCAGTTCCGCAAAATAAGAGGTTGTGCCGTCGTCCTTGATCGCAACGCCGATATGGGAAACCTCATCCTTCTGATCTCCCAGCTTCCCTGCCATATCAGCCAGCTGGCTCATCGACTCGTCCAGGCGGTCCAGATACTGTGTCTTGACATCCTGATCCTCCGCCATCTTCTCTAATGTCTCCGGCTCCAGCAGAACGCTGTATTCCTTGGTTCCGCGGGAAAGATAGGAGGCCGCTTCCTCGTCCGTTTCATAATCGGCTACCATAAAATCCGCGTTGCCGTATTTCTCTTTCAGTTCCTCCAGCAGTTCCTTCGCTCCGCTGCTCAGCTGCGCCGTGCCTGTATTCTCCGTCTGCTTCGCTTCTGTCGTCTTCGCAGCCTCTCTTTTCGCCGCCGGCGCTTCATAATAATTGTTCCGATACGTGTTGAACCCTTCTACTCTGTTCATAATCCTGCCCTCCTTAGCAATCATGTAAATCCATTTTATTCTATATCGGTTCATTTTTCCAAAAAATGAATACCGATCGGGAAACTAACGCAGATATTTCTGATGCTGCCGGTAAAAATTCTGTTTATCCAGATACATGGCCGTTTCCGCAGCTTTCAGAAGATCGTTCATATGGAGCGGACGCAGCTCCCAGGCATAGCCGATGGCCGCCATAGGAATATCCTGCTGCTGGAGGCGCTCCGCAAACGTTTCCACCCGCTGCCTGACCTCCGGCTCGCTCATATCCTCGAACAGCACGATAAATTCATCGCCGCTGATCCGGCAGCAGCCCTTCGTCCCGAACGAGTCCACCAGCATCTGCGCAAACGAAACGATCAGGCGGTCGCCGCCTTCGTGCCCGTAGCGGTCGTTGGTGTATTTCAGGCCGTTGATATCCGCCGCCATAATGCCGTAACCGCTGGTCCGATTCCGCCTTTCCTGATAGCTGGTACAGAAATCCGAATAATAAAACCGGTTCCAGCAGCCGGTCAGCCGATCCCTGCTGCTGTAATATTCCAGTTCCTTCTGATGCTGCTGCTCTTCCACATACGCATCATGGATATCCCGGATATACAGCATCACGATCTGGGCGTCGTCCGTATATTCCACGCTGGGACGCAGTTCCATCGACACCCAGCGGAATCCTTCTTCGGTCAGCAGCCGGTATCTGCAGCTGATGCACTCGGAACTGTTCTGGAAATGTTCCTTCAAAAGCCCCATCTCCATAAACGCAAGATACTCTTCCAGATCCTCCTCGTGGATCATGCCGGCTTTCGCCATCCCGCGCACCCACTGGGACATCCTCTGAAAGTATCCGAATTCCCCGTTTTCTCCGATCTCCTCATACGTATCGTCCGTCAGATTGATCTTTAAGATCGTCTGGTAGATGGTAAACAGCATCCGGAGCGAATCTTCTAATAAAGCTTCATTATTCATACAATTCATACGCATCTTCCCTGCCTGCCATGGATCCGCTGTTTCTGCCGCACGGCAGAAGGCATCCCGCAGATTTTTCCCTGTTTCGACTTCTTTCTACGCTATTATAATATAGTTACAGCAGAAAGAACAGACAAAAATGAAAAATTTATGCTTGACTTTTTGAATTTGTGAATGCTAAAATGCACAAGGTAATTAAATAAAACGAAATGCATAACGACACATGTAGTACCTGGGTACGTAAATCTGATCACGGAACATTTTACAGAAAGCCAGTTGCTGCCTGTGTTTTTTTATGCGGAAAAGGAGTGTATCTTATGCCAAAAAATCAATTTCAAAGAATGGTGTTTGCCTTTCTGACCGTAGTCATCACGGTGCACGCGTATGTCTTTTACAGCCTTTACGTGGTCAACGGGCAGACGCTGATGACCGTAAACCAGACGCAGGGCGTCCTCGACGCCATCCGCAAACAGGGAGGCGTCTACATGCTCGGACAGTATGTCCCGATCTGGGCGGTGATCCTGACCGAATTCTGTCTTGCCTACCTGTTTGAGAATCTCATCGGAAGCCCGCTATCGCTGAAGCTGGCATGCCGTGTTTTCGATCCGGCCAAAAGCCATCCGATGCATTTTGAAACAGCTGTGATCTGCGCCACCGTCGGGATCATGTGCCCGCTTATGAGCTTCTGCGCAGCGTTTTTGTACTATCCGTATTATGCGGGATTCAATCTTTTCACGCTGCTGGCTGATTTTTTAAAGCTGGTATGCTTAAATTTCCCGTTTGCATTCTTTTCCCAGCTGTTTTTCATCCAGCCGTTTGTACGGACAGTTTTCAAGGCTGTTTTTGCGCGGGAGCCGAAGGCTTATCCTGCTGAAGCTGAACCGCAGCATCCTTGATCAGCTGGCAGATCTCGTCTTTCTTCCGGCCGGTGGCAAACGCCAGCTCCGAATAAAGCGCATCTTCTGCCATACGGAAATACCGCTCATCTACAGCGGTATTTTTTTTGCCCTGCTCCACCCGCTTTTTCCTCCGGTGGTACATGTTTTTAATGATGCCCACCAGTTCTTCCGGCTTTCCGCTCCGGATCGCGGCTTTGTATTCCTGCTCCCGCAGTTTCTCGTTCGCGATCCATTTGGTCTGGATCGCCGGGATTTTGCGGATAAAGTCCCATGCGGCCGCCTCATCCATCATGCAGCGCATACTTTCCTCCCGGCCTTCCACCGGCACATAGACCTTTGCCCCCTGATCCTCCACCGGGATCAAAAGATAATATTCCTTCTGTTTATCAACGCCGGACATATCCAGATGCACGATATCCGCGATCCGGCATACTCCCTTATTGATCTTTACCACATAATCTCCGATTTCAAACACTACCCTCTCTCCCTTCCTTCCGTCATGCAGGAAATCACGCAAAATTCTATTGTTATTACTATTTTAACAGATTTTTGGCCCAAACGGAGCAAAAAATTTCTCTTGAAAAGATATAAAAATGTTTTATAATAGTAAAATAGTACGAAAAAATGTGAGGAATCGTTTTGATTAAGAGAAAATACATGCGGACCCGACAACTGAAACCCGGCATGAAGGTTGACCAGACGATCGTTGACCGTATGGGGCGCAATCTGGTTTCGCGCGGTGCCGTTCTGGATGAATACATCATCAGTTCCATGTTAAAGCTTGGGATCATGAGCGTCTATATACAGGATGGGGAATATGAACCGGAAGATCCGGAGAAACTCATGTCGCCTGCCGCGAAGAAACAGATCGAGAAGCTCCGCACGGAGGACCGTTCCAAAGTCACGCTTTCCAACAGCGTGCGCAAACGCGTGGCGGAAGGGATCCAGTATATTTACAGCAACGCGGACGACGAGCATCTTGCGGATACCACGGACAGCATCGCAAGCGAACTGATGAACGCCATTGAGAGCAACGATGCGATCGCGATCGATATCAGCGAGCTGAAGACGAGCGACGAATACACGTTTAAGCACAGCGTCGATGTCGCCACGATTTCCATGATCCTGGCCAAGCAGCAGGGGCTTAGCGCCAGACAAATTCATGAGATCGGCATCTGCGGCCTTCTGCACGATGTCGGCAAGACCAAAGTTCCGGTGGAAGTGCTGAATAAGCCGGGGCGTCTTGACGACAACGAGTTTGCCATCATGCGGCAGCATTCCGTTTTCGGCTACCAGATCGTAAAGGACCGGCCGGAATTCGGGGCGGAGATCCCGCTTGCCGTCCTGCAGCATCATGAGAAGATCAACGGAGCCGGTTATCCGATGGGCGTTACCGCGGAGAAGATCACGCCATACGCCAAGATCCTGTCCGTAGCGGATATCTACGATGCGCTTGTGACGGAACGCCCTTATAAATCCGCTTTTTCCCAGAGGGACGCGGTTGAGATGATCATGTCGATGACCAACGAGCTGGATATGGCCGCAATGAAGAGCTTCTTAGAAAGCATGATCCTTTATCCGGTGGATTCCATTGTGGAATTAAGCAACGGGGAGAAGGCGCGCGTCGTCAAGAACAGCCCGCACTACATCCTGCGTCCGACCGTCGTAGGGCTGGAAAGCGGGAAAGTTTACAATCTCGGCGAAGATCTTGCATGTGCATGCATTATCATCAAATAATATCATCAAATCATTTTTTAAGGAGGTACTTACTATGGATCGATTAAAAGGCAAAACAGCAGTCATTACCGGAGGCAATTCCGGAGTCGGAGCCGCAACCGCTAAATTGTTTGCCGCGGAGGGCGCTGATGTGATCATTACGGCCCGCCGGGAAGCTGCACTGGCGCAGGTTGCAAAAGAGATCGAAGAGGCGGGAGGCAGCGTGCTTGCCGTTTCCACGGATATTTCCAAACCGGAGGATCCGGAACGGCTGATGCAGACCGTCATGGACAAATATGGAAAGATCGATATTCTGGTCAACAATGCCGGAATCCTCGAAGAAGGTTTAAAACCGATCGACCGTTATTCGGACGAAGATCTGGACCGCATTATCGAAACCAACCAGAAAGGCACCATGCGCTGTATGCGCGCGGCCAGCAAACGGATGGCTTCCGGCGCGAGCATCGTCAATGTCGCTTCCGTTGCCGGTTATGAGGGATGCGGCGGCGCCGCTTATGTTTCCTCGAAGGCGGCGATCATCGGCGTGACCAAGCATACCGCACTCCGTTTCCAGGCGCAGGGAATCCGCTGCAACGCGGTCTGCCCGGGAACGATCGTAACCCCGATGACCTCGTCCATGAAAGCGGATGCTTTAGATCCGGATATGTTCGGTGCAATGTCCACCCATTCCAATCTCCGCACCCAGCCGTGCATGGCGGAGGATGTCGCGAACATTCTTCTGTTCCTCGCAAGCGATGAGTCACGCGCGATCACGGGACAGATCATGGTCACCGATTTCGGCGCCAGCTTATAAAATTCAGAAAATATGATGCAGACATTGTTTATCTCGATCCAGTATATCGGCATTACCATACTGATCATCGAGATCTTTTATCTGGCCAGCCGCCGTCCTTCCAAACAGCAGCAGTATCTTCTGCTTTTAATGATCGCTCTGTGCCTTGATTTTATCGGATACCTGCTGGAACTGAAAGCGACGTCGGCCCCGGAGGCCCTGACCGCCGTGAAACTCGGATACGTCGGCAGTTCCTTTACGCCCCTGTGCCAGTTTCTATTTGTCGCCCAGGTATGCAAGATCCGTCTGCCGCGCCCTTTGGTCCGCGCGCAGGCGCTTCTCCATACGACGATCGTTTTTCTGGTGCTGACCTGTGAAGATCACGATCTGTTCTATACCAGCATTGATTTTACCGACAGCGGTTTTTTCCCGCATCTGGTTTTAGGACACGGGATCGTCTATAACCTCTACAGCCTGGTTCTGGTCGGCTATGTGATCGTGATGTCCGCACTCTGCTATCTGCAGTTTCGGAAAGCCAGCAGACCTTCCGACAAGCGGAACTATATCTATCTTATGACGTTAAATATCCTTCCGCTGAGCGGATTTGCCATTTTCTTAAGCGGCATCACACAGGGATACGATATCACGCTGCTGACTTACCTGATCGATACGTTTCTCCTGTTTATCCTGATCTTCCGGGAAAAGATCTACGATACGCTGGCGCTCGCGAAAGATCTGGCCGTCGATGTGCTTGCGGAGGGACTGGTCGTTGTGGATAACAATGAAGACGTGATCTATTTCAACCAGAAAGCATCGCAGATCTACACGGATCTTTCGATCGGAAATGCCGGAAAGATCATCGAGGATATGGAATCCTGCATCGCCGGGAAACAGAATGTCCGGCGGGACGAGCGGATCTATGACGTCAGCAGCTGCGATGTGGAAAGCGACAATGTTTCCTACGGGAAGATCTATGTATTAAACGATATCACGGACAGCTATCAGTACATGCAGAGCCTGAAAGAGCAGACCGAGATCATGAAGGAATTAAAGGAACAGGCGGAGCAGGCGAACCAGACAAAGAGCAGTTTCCTCTCCAACATGTCCCATGAGATCCGGACTCCGATGAATGCGATCGTGGGACTGACCGAAGTCCTGCTGCGCAGGGACTGGCCCGCAGAAGAGCGGAAATATCTTCTGCATATCAAAAGTTCCGGGAATGCCCTGCTGCAGATCATCAACGAGCTGCTGGATTTTTCCAAGATCGAGGTCGGCAAGTTCCAGATCGTAAAGAATACTTACGATCCCGCCCAGATGCTGCGGGATATTCAGATCATCGGGCTTACCCGGATCGAAAATAAGAACATCGAACTGATCATGAATGTGGATCGGAAGATTCCCCGGCTTTTATACGGGGACGACCTTCGGATCCGTCAGGTGGTCATCAATCTTTTGAACAATGCCATTAAATTTACGGAGAAAGGTTCCGTGACGCTGAGCGTCCGGGAACAGAAACGGGAGAACGGAAACGTGCTGTTATATTTTTCCGTAAAAGATACGGGGCAGGGGATCAAGCCGCAGGACGCGAAAAAACTCTTCGATCCGTTTACCCAGGTGGATCTTCAAAAGAACCGCGGCAAGGAGGGAACCGGGCTGGGGCTTGCAATCTCCCGCCAGCTTGTGGATCTGATGGGCGGCAAACTCTCCGTGATGAGCCGCTACGGCAGCGGAAGCGAGTTCTACTTCTCCATATGGGAGCGGATCGAAAGCGAAGAAGAGATCGGCGATTTTACCCAGATCAATGAGACGGACGACCATCAGGAAAATGTCTTTACCTTTACCGTTCCGGATGCAAAAGTCCTTCTGGTGGACGATACGCAGATGAACCGCGATGTCGCCAGGGCATTGATGGAGCCTTTCCATATGCAGATGGATACGGCTGCCAACGGGCAGGAAGCTGTCGATAAAGTCCGGGAAAACCGCTACGATCTTGTATTCATGGATCATTTTATGCCGGTCATGGACGGCGTGGAGGCTGCCGAAACCATCCGCGCGCTGGACGGCGAATATTTCCAGGAATTGCCGATCGTTGCGCTGACCGCAGATGCCGTACAGGGCGTCCGGGAAAAATTCCTTGCGGCCGGCATGAACGATTTTGTTTCCAAGCCGATCCTGATGCCCGATATTGCACGGGTGTTAAAGACCTGGCTTCCGGAAGAAAAGATCATCGAGAACGAAACGTAAAAGACGTCCCGAAAGTCATGTGAAAATGACCGGAGGGACGGCTTTTTTGTTATTGATGATTGTTTGTCGCTGGTGATTGTTTGTCATTGGTGATTTTGCAGCTGCTCTAAAGCGATCCCGATCAGCCGATCGGTCTGATCCGCAAAAAACAGCGGGATATTCAGCATATCACCATCCAATTTCAGATTATCCAGCGAAAAACGGATACGGAGCCTGACCTTATCCGCAAACAGCTCCTTAAACTTCTTCAGGCTCTTGCTGGAGGTATTGGTTTCGGATTTGACCTCAACCGGAAAAATATCATTCTCCCGCTGGATCAGAAAATCCACCTCATAGGGAGGATTGGTCTGCGCCCAGTAGCGTGGAACCACTTCAAACTGCGTAATCAGCGTCTGCAGCACAAAGTTCTCGGTTAAAGCGCCCTTAAACTCTGTAAACAGGCGGTTGCCCTCTCCAAAGGCGGTCGGCGCCAGCTGCGCCAGACGGCGGAGCAGCCCCACATCGACCAGATAAATCTTAAAGGCCGACAGATCATCGTAAGCCGCCACAGGAAGCCCCGGAGCGGTGCTGCGATAGATTTTATGCACCAGACGGGCATCCGCGAGCCATTGCAGGGCGTCCTCGTATTCACGGGCTCTTGCCCCCTCTTTGACAACCCTGTAGAGGAACTTCTTGTTCTCCCGCGCCAGCTGGGACGGTACGGACTTCCAGATCATAGAGATCTTCGGGAACTCGCTGATGTCGGGATGTTTGGCAAAATCACGCTCATAGGCGCCAATGATCCCGGCTAAAGCTTCCTGCATGGCCGCAATATCACGGGCTTTTGTCCACATCAGCACGGATTCGGGCATACCGCCGGTGACATAGTACATCTTCAGTTTCTCATACAGAGGATTAAAAAATGCATCGGGAACCGGTTCGATACTGTCTATGCTGTCCAGATAAGCAGCAAGGTTTTCATCCCCATTGGCGATCAGAAATTCCGAAAATGTCATCGGATCGATCTGCATAAAGTTTACCTTGCCCACAGGGAAAGAAGAAGGCTTCGCCAGAGCAATGCCCAGAAGCGATCCGGCACAGGCGATCTGGTACTGCGGTGCATTTTCACAGAAATACTTCATGGAGTTTATGACCTTCGGGCAGTCCTGCACCTCATCAAAGATGATCAATGTCTTTTCCGGCAGGATTTTCTGGCCGCTGGCCATCATCAGATTTTGAAGGATGCGTTCCACATCTTTGGTCGTTTCGAAAAACTGCTTGTATTCCTCATTTTCATCAAAGTTAAAATAGGCCGTATTTTCATAATAACGCCGGCCAAACTCTTTCAGGATCCAAGTTTTGCCTACCTGCCGCACGCCTTTCAGAATCAGAGGCTTGCGATAAGGCGAATTCTTCCAGTCCAACAGTTTTTTTAAAATAAATCGTTCCATAGAGCCACACCTCACACTTTTATTAAGGTTTTTGTGTTTCTCAATCACATTTTTATTATATGCTGAAAGACTGGAAGATACAAGTCTAATCACAAAATTACATTTTTTTATGCATTTTTCGTGTAACGGCAGTTCGGATAACCGCTGCACCCGTAAAATTTCCCGAATTTCCCTTTGCGCAGCACCAGAGCATTTCCGCACGCCGGGCAAGTCTGCAGCTTCCCGGCGCCGCCGTTATACAGCTGCCCCAGCCGTTCGTAAACGAGCTGATTCATCCGGCAGTCGTTGAGCGCCCGGTGCGCTCCTTTGGTCGAAAGACCGAAATGTTTCGCCAAATCCGTCAGCTTATGGTGGGAAAGTTCCGGCAGGCAGGCTCTCGCCAAGGCCAGCGTATCAATGTAATCGTTTCCCGGCACCTGCCCGTAAATGTCACTGCATTCCCGGTAAATGAACTTCATATCGAAGCTGTGGATATTGTGCCCGACAAGAACCGCCTCTCCGATAAAGTCCAGAAATTCCGGCAGCACATCCTCCAGCAGCGGCGCACCGCTGACCATCCGGTCCGTAATCCCGTTGACCTCGCTGGCATAATAGGGAATCGGACATTCCGGGTTCACCAGAGTGGAAAATTCACTGATGATCTCCCCTGCTTTCGCCCGGACGGCCGATATCTCTATGATCTTGTCAGTCTTGCATGATGTTCCGGTTGTTTCCAGATCAAAAACCACATAATCAGGCACATACATGGTACGCCTGTTTCCGCATTTGTTTCCCAGCATCGTTTTTCTCTCTTCCCTGCTATCCGATCGTTTCGATCAGCGCCTTGATCTTCTCCGCAGCCGCTTCCAGTTCGAAATCATCGACGTCCCGGCCGGCTTCCCGCAGTCTTTCGCCCAGCATGATACCGTCATAGGCGTATCCGCTTAATTCCGCGATCAGTTCTTCCGCCCTTGCCGCTTCAAAGCTTTCCAGGCTTTCCTGCATTTCCGTCAATTTCTGCAGTAATTCCTCCCGGCCGATCTGCGGTCCTTCTGCCTGCTGCGCATCGGTTTCTTTCGCGCCTTCCGGAGATACCGCTTCATTGATCTGCCGCACGGTTTCCCGGTATTTTTCCATCAGCGGCGCATGATTCTCCCGGATATAAGATGCATCCCGGTTCTTTGCCGCCTCTTCCGCTTCTTTCGCCATTCCGGAGAGCACATCCGCGCCTAAGATCTTCGAAGAACTTTTCAGCGCATGAACCAGCACCTGATAATCCTTCAGATCCTCTTCCTGATAGCAGCGCTCGATATCCCGGATTTTCGCATCTGCATCTCCTGCAAATTTTACCAGCATCTCTTCATAAAAATCACTGTCTCCGTTGCAGTACTGCAGGCCCGCATCCGTCCGGAATCCCATCTCTTCCAGCCGTTTAAACAGTTCCCCACGCGGATCTTCGGCCGGATTCCCGTTTGCGCCCGGCGCACCCGCATCCGCATTTCCATTGACGCCCGCACCTGCATTCGCATTTCCATTGGCGCTCGCACCCGCATTTGCATTTCCATTGACGCTTGCGTTTGCATCCGCGCCCGCCGTCTCCGTTCCGGAACTTCCGCCTCCGGAAAGCTGCCCTTCTTCCTGCACCTGAACCAGTTTTTCCGGCAGATAGGTAAGGACGGTTCTTTCGAGCAGCTCCGCATCGATCGGCTTGGTCAGGAAATCAGCAAAGCCTTCTTTCAGATAGGACTCCCGCGCACCGGACAGCGCGTTTGCCGTCAGCGCGATCACCGGAGTCTGTTTGTTCGGAAAATCCGTCATCTTCTGGATCTCATGCAGCGTTTCGATACCGTCCATCTCCGGCATCATATGATCCATGAAAATGATGTGGAACGGCTCTTTTTTCACGATTTCCAGACATTTTCTGCCGGATTCCGCCGTAACGATCTTCATCCGCGTACGTTTTAACAGCGCTTTGAATACGGCAAGGTTCATGTCATTATCGTCTACAACCAGCACGCACGCATCCGGAGCCTCGAAGCTCTTTTTCATCTGCGCAGTATCCGTCCGGCTCCGCTTCATAATGGAATCAAAATCTCCCGCCGGATCCCCGCAGACGATCTTCTGCGGAATGGTGACGGTAAACGTGGATCCTTTTCCGTACTCGCTTTCCACGCCGATCTCGCCGCCCATCAGCTGGAGCAGCGAAGTCGTAATGCTCATTCCCAGCCCCGTGCCTTCGATATTCCGGTTCTTTTCCTCTTCCAGCCGCTGGAAACTCTCAAACAGTTTCCCCATATCCTCCTGCCGGATGCCCATTCCCGTATCCGTAACGGAAATGATCAGCTTCAGCTGCTCTTCCCCGGTTTGTTCGTAGGAAAGGTTCAGCCGGATCCCGCCGGTCTTCGTATATTTCACGGCATTCGTCAGCAGATTCGTCACGATCTGCCGGATCCGGACGTCGTCCCCGTAAAGGGTGCGCGGTACCGTTTCATCCAGCGTAAACTCGACTGTAAGTCCCTTCTCCTGCGCGCGCAGCCAGATCACGTTCCACAGATCGATCATGATATCCGCGATCTCGTACTCGGTCAGAACGATCTCCATTTTGCCGGATTCGATCTTGGACATATCCAGAATATCATTAATCAAAAACAACAGCGTTTTCCCGGAACTCTGGATATTGGACGCATAAGATAAGATCGTCTCATCCCGGCACTCGCGGATGATCATCTCATTCATGCCGAGCACCGCGTTGATCGGCGTCCGGATCTCATGGGACATATTCGAAAGGAAGCGCGATTTGGCCTGCTCCGCGCGGATCGCGGATTCCGCCGCCTCCTGCAGATTCTCGTTCGCTTTCGTCTGCCATTTGATCATTTTATTGATGACGATATTTACCGCCAGAATACATCCGCCGAACAGTCCCAGGAACAAAACGGCATACTGCAGCACGTTCCCGTAGATGCTCCACCAGTTCTTCACCACGATAATGCGGAAACCGGAAACATCCTCCTCCTGGGCCGCACACACTTTGTATTTTCCATCGTAATCCTTCAAAACGACCATCTCGGAGCCGCCGTAGAGCTTATCATAGACCAGATCATGAATATTCGCCGCATTGCCGTCCGCAACGAAGTCCGAATTCGGGTGGTCGATGATCAGGCCGTTTTTATCCACAAGAAACGCATAGCCCTGTTCGGAATAGCTCTCCCCGAGGATCTCCACCAGCACATCCAGATAAAAGTCGATCGCAAAGATCCCGTAAAATTCCCCGCTGTCCGACTGCACCATCTTGGAAAACGTGATGCAGTATTCGCCGGTCCGCGCGTCATAATACGGTTCCGTGATGTTGAAATCCTCCGCCGTCAGCGCACCGACATACCAGTTCCGCTCTTCCTCCACATAGTCCGGCTCCGGCACCCAGCCGTTGTTCATGACCATCGGGTGTCCGTGCGGAAAATCCGGATTCGCGATATAGGTTGCGGAGATCTTCGGATAGTGCTTCGTAATATCATCCAGAAATTTTACCATGCTTTCATAATCATTTAAAATTTCCGGCTTTGCCGCAACGACATTGTCAAACATGTTCAGGATGCTTTCCTGCTCTAAGATCCAGTCTCCGACCTCATAACTGTATTCCTGCAGTTCTTCCTCCATCTTGATCCGGCTCTGGTCAATGGACATCGACGCGCTTCCGAAGATCGCAATGATCATTGTCACAATGAAAATAACCGAAATTCCGATCTGATATCTCCTCTGCGCCCACACGGTAATATGGAACTGCTTTTCTTTCTGATCTTCTTTCATCTTCCTGCGCCTCTTTCGTTCGCCTTCTTTCTTCTTTCCGCTTACCGCCTCTTTCTTCGTCCTTTTACTCTCGATGAAATAAGCGGCCACTATTATGGCTACCAGAAGCAGGATCATAGCATAATTGCACAAAAGCTGGACATAATTCCTGCTGTGAAAGGAAGAGAAGCCGACGCTGCACATCATGTACCAGCCGTTTTCCGTCTTGCTGCAGAAGACCAGGCTGCTTTTCCCATCTACCAGCGTCTTTAAGGAAAGGCTGTCTTCATCAGAAGCAACCGCCCGCAGAAAAACATCGCGGTACTGCGGCAGTTCTGCCGAAAGCCGCTTCCCGATCAGCTCCGAGTTCGAATAACCGACGATGATCTCATTCGCGTCCACGATCAGCGCATCCCCGTTGGTATCGTTCCCCATCTCATCGATGCAGTTCTGAATCTCCGTTACACCGTAATCCATCCCCATTGTCGATCCGTCTTCCAGCATGACGGCTACGGTGAAGCACATATTTCCTTTGATAAATGCATCTTCATACGTCGGGGAAATATAAATATTGCCCCTCCCCACGGCCAGCAGCCCGCGATACCAGCTCCGGTCCTGAAGAACGTAATCTTCCGGCGTCTCCATATCCGAGATCATCACGACTCCGTCCACCACGCAGAAGATATTCTTGCATACTCCTCCGGACAATTGTTCTTCCGCCGCTTTCTCCCGGGAAAGGAATGCCCGGATCTCCTGCTCCCCCGCGCCGTTGTCAAGCAGTTCCTCCAGATCCCCGCTGATCCGCTCCAGCGAATATTCTGCCCGCATTAACGACCTCTGGAAGCCCGACGCGATATTCTGCAGACGCATCCTGCCGATCTCTCTTGTCTGTTCCGCCGCCATCTTATACATCAACACGACATTTCCGATCGTGATCCCGACCAGAAACGCTGCCAGAACCGCAACCAGAATCTGTCCTGTCTTCCAACGGCCCCGCCGTTTTTTCTCTGCCATCTGAGCCTCCTTTGTATCCGTTTTCTCTGACTTTTATTATATGAAAAAGCAGCACAAAAATCAACAAAGGCATTGTCCTTACATTTCAAGAATTATGCATCTGCGTTGTTCCGGTCTTGTGGGATCCAAAACGGTTTCCAGCAGGATCCGCTTCGTATCCGGGTCGTAATCCATTCCGATCAGATTCGCGCTTCCTTTATACAGAAGCATCCGCTCTCCGTTCTTCTTCACGCCGTTTTCTTCCTCCTCTTCCTCAGAATAACAGTACAGTTCAAACGCAGGATCCGATTCTCCCTCAATCCCTGCGTCAAACTCTGAAGACGACACTTCGTCAAAGGTTTCCATACTCCAGCAAAGAGCCGCAAGAAAGCCGCCGTCCTCTAATTTCCGCCAGAAAAGCAGTTCGCTGTCAAAATCATAAACTCCTTTAACGCTCTGATCCCGGTAGCTGACCCCCATGATCTGATCTATGTCCGTTTCACTGTAGATCAGGCCGTTTTCCGTATCCGCTTCATAAGCGCCTCCGAATCCCCTGACAAAACACTCCCCTTCCAGCGGATCGTCTCCGGCGCTGTTTTCGCGCAGCTCGTCTCCTTCCTCCAGCGGATTTAAAAAGAAATAGGCCGTGTCCGGATCCCCATCGTACCAGACTTCTTCCAGCAGCCCCACCCTGCCGTCTTCTCCTTCCAGCAGGGACGCGGCCGCCGTGTTGTGCTCCGTCTTCCGCTTCAGGAACCGCGTCTGCAGCGCCTCGTCTTCCGTATCCAAAACAGCAGTCAGCTCGCCGCCGAGCAGCGTTCCGAGCACATCATAGGTCATCCAGCGGCCGCTTTCTGACCAGGCTCCCCAGCACTTCCTTTCTTTCTCCAGCAGATCTTCGTCTCCATACAATCTGTGCTCAGCCAACAGGATCTGCTTCTGTGCTTTCAGATCATACAGCAGAATCTGCAGGCGTTCTTCGGAACACCAGTAAACCAGCATTTTTTCCCCGTCCTGCGAAGGACAGCAGCGAATCTCTGCTGCGCCATATCCCAGCACCGGGATTGCGCCGATCTCCTCATAAAATCCATAGCGGTAATCCACCTCCCGCAGTTTCAGATAGGAATCGCTTTCCTCGTCCCCCTGCACCCAGACGCGGATTTCATTCTCGTCACAGTTTTTTAAAAAAGCGCTCTGCATCATACCGCTCGGCACTTCCTCGCTGCACTGAGTTTCATAATCATACGCATAGATTTTCTTCACGGTAAAATCCGCGCCGGAATCTTCTGCGTCTGCCGTCTGGCGCGGCGATTCATCCTGCAGCACAATCGTCTTTGCTTCCGGCGTACAACCCCATAAAAAGGCGTAAAAAACCGCAAGCATCAGCACGCCGCATCTTTTCTTCATAAAACATGCGCCTCCTTCCCCGATCCGCCCAGCGCATCCAGACAGATCACAAACAGGATCTGATCCGGTTCTTTCTCTTCGACGCGGATCGTCCCGTCGTGCTCTTTGATGATCTTTTCGCAGATCGAAAGCCCAAGACCCGAACTTCCCTGTTCTCTGGCCCATGTTTTATCCACCCGGTAAAACGGCTCGAAGATCCGCTTCCGTGCTTCTTCTCCGAGCTTCCCGCCGTGGTTCTGCACCGACAAAATGACCTGATGCTCCCGGCGCATTCCCGATATGCGGATTTCGGTATGGTCGTTTCCATACTTGACCGCGTTGTCCACCAGATTGATGATCACCTGACGGAGCTTTTCCTCCAGACCCAGAACCCAGAGTTCTTCCGAAAAATCGGTTTCTATGTGCATCCCATACCGGGCGGCGCGGATTTCCATGGCCTGTGCAATACTGCACGCAGCCGCCGATAATTCGACCGGACGCTTGTCCAAAAAACCGCTTTTATCCGACATTTCCAGAAGCTGGACCACCATCTTGTGAAGCCTCGCGCTCTCCTGCATGATATGGCGCAGTCCCTTTTCCATCAGTTCTTTGTCGCAGCCGCCGTCTTCTTCGATCAGCTGCGCATAACCCCGGATCGTCGTCAGCGGCGTTTTCAGTTCATGCGTCACGTTGTTATAAAAATTCTGCCGGTTGTCCAGCAGTTCCAGAATCCGCTCCCGGTCTTTCTGCATTTTCTCAAACTGGCTGCCGATCGTTTCCAGCATAACGCCCATGTTGCGCGAAAGCTCGCCCGCTTCGTTTCGCTGCCGAGAATCCGTCAGCTTTGCGAGCATTTCGGTATCGATCTTTCCCCGCTCTAAATCCCGCGTCACCCGGCGCGATACTCCGGTCAGTTTCTTCACCGGCACGAGCACCCGCCCCATCAAAAATAAAAGCAGCAGCAGAATGATCGCAAACACAACTGCCGCCGTCCGGCAGACCAGCCGTTCCGTATTCTGCCCCTGCACATACAGTTCCGATTTATCCACCCGATAGCGGATGATCCCTACCACCCGGTCCGCGATCATCACCGGCATGGAAAAAGAAACCTGCATTTCATCCTGTTTCGGGTAAGTCAGCGTAAACGCTGCATTTCCCCGCAGCGCCTGTTTCAGATCGTCTCCCGGCGCCTCTTCGCCTCCCGACCGGTTCCCGCTTAAAAAAACGCCGTTTTTATCCAAAACGCTTACATACCAGCCTTCCGCCGCGTACAGTTCCTGAACGATGTCCGGCGCGATCCGCCGGTAACTGCTTTCGTCGTTATTCGCATCGTTGAGCATGAGCAGCTGCCGCACATAGATCTCGGTATTTTCCCGGATCCCCTGCATTTCCTGTGCGATCTGCTTCTCCCGCATCTGCTCCAGACGAGTGCTGAGCAATATGTATAAAAGCGCGCCTCCTGCCAGAAATACGATCAGCAGCAGAAACGCCATTTTCCAGCGGATCCCGAAGCGATACCGCCTGTTTTCCCATTCTTTTCTACGGAACATATTTATACCCTACTCCAAAGATCGTGACCAGCTGCTTCTCCAATCCGGTTTTCTTCCGGATGCGCTGCACATGGATATCGACCGTTCTGGTATCTCCCGCGAAATCATACCCCCAGATCCGGTCCAGCAGCACTTCGCGCGTAAATGCCTGACGCGGATGCTTCAAAAAAAATAAAAGCAGTTCATATTCACGCGGCGTTAAGTTCAGCGCTTCCCCGTTCCGCAAAACGCTGTGCTCCTGTTCCTTCACAAGAAGATCTCCGCATTGAAATTCTGCTTCTTCCGTGATCCCTCTGGATCTGTCAAATCGTCTTAATACCGCCCGCACCCGCGCAACCACTTCCCGCATGTCAAACGGCTTCGTAATGTAATCGTCCGCTCCGGCTTCCAGCCCGTAAAGCTTGTCTTCCACGGTTCCGCGGGCAGTCAGCATCACGATCGGGATCCGGTAGCGCTCCGCCAGCATCCGGCAGACATCGGTACCGCTTAAATCCGGCAGCATCCAGTCCAGCAGAACCGCATCCGGCTTGTCCTGCCCGACCGCTTCCAGAGCCCGGCTTCCAGTATAGGCGCACCGTACTTCAAAACCTTCCTTCTCAAAGCCGTATCTTAAAATATCTGCAATCGCTCTCTCATCCTCAATGATCAGAAGCTTCTTCCTCTTCATCGCATCTTCCACTCCTCTTTCGGTTCATTGTAGCAGATGCCTGTCATCAGGTTGTATCGGAATTGTAAACAAATTGTATCGGTGCCGCGCGTCCATGTCAGAATCGGGTTTGCGGAAAAGCCTTCATTCGGGATCCTCCCACTCAACGGTATACTCTTCTCCAATCTGCTCGCCGACGTTGTTTACATATCCTTCTATGAGTTTCTTCGCCCGCGCTTTGGCCTGTGCCAGCAGAACTTCGTCCTCTTTCACCGTTTCTTCCATACTGTTCTGTGCCGCCGCCAGCGCTTTTGTTTCGTCTTCTTTTGTAATTTTCGTAAACAATCCCGTATCCGTCAGGGGCTCTCCGATCGACGCCTCATCCAGATCGACATTTAAAACCTCGGCATCCGGAATCGTAATCCGCACCACGCCGTCGGCATCCGGCGCGGAAATGGATACCTGACTGACATCGATCCCCAGTTCCACGATCCCGCTGTATTCGATCCACAGCTTCTTATATCCGGTTCCAAGCCATTTGAAAAAACCGCTCGCTTCCGTTTCTTCCTTCGCTACATTGTGGTAATAGCATTTTAAAGTCGCCAGTTCGCATACCGAATGGATTCCGGAGAAATCCGGCTCTTTTTCCTGCTTTTCGCCGGAAGAACATCCCGCAAGACCGGAAACACCGATCAATGCAATCAATAAGAATCCCGCCGCTCTATGTAATTTCATTGTCCGCCTCCTCTCCCGCCGGTAAGCCTTCCGCTTACCATGCGATCGTATATCCCGCACTGTCCAGCAGCGGATCGACCAGCGCCTCGATGACCGCTTTCAGATTCTCTTCTGCCGCCTGATACAGCTGTTTGGAATGATTGGCTTCTTCTATGGCATCTTCTTTGCAGAGGGCGATCACTTCCTCTAACGGAAGATCCGGGTTCTTCGGGATATAACTGATCTCGTCCTCGTCCAGTTCCGCAATATGGATCTGAATCTCCGGAAGAACCGGCGTGACCGTTTTCTGCTCCTGATCGATCGTAAAATGAACCTCTTTGATGTCAATCCCGACTTTCACCGATGCATGATAGGCGATGTGGCACTCCGCCTCTTCGGGATCCTCCTCATCCGGCTTGACCGCCACGCCGTTATAAATAAATTCCGCCGTTGAAAGTTCCGCGATATTGATCGCTTTCTCCAGTTCCGCTGAAGTCAGTACCTGCTCCTCATTCGTCTTATCTTTTATCACCGGAACCAGCCAGACGGCCGCCGCCAGAAGCGCCGCCGCTGCTATGATCCATATTATCTTTTTCATCCTGTTCTCCCCTTGCCGCTGCCTGTGCGGTTTACCTATTCATCCCAGAAGGTTTTGATATCAAATACTGCTTCGTCAATCACACGGATGCATTCATCTACATTTTCCATAATGTCTTTTCCCCAGAAACGGATGACCGTCCATCCCAGAAACAACAATTTTTTATTCACTTCATCATCACGTTCCCGGTTTCTCTGGATCTTGGGAACCCAATATTCCGCATGAACGCCTTTCTGGAGTCTCGGCTTTAACACTTCCCAGTCTTTCCCGTGGAAAAATTCGCTGTCGCAGAAAACAGCGATCTTATATTTCGTAATTGCTATATCCGGCTTCCCCGGAATCTTTTTATAATTTTTACGATACCGGTATCCCCTGCGCCACAGTTCTTTCCGCAGCTTCAGCTCGATCGACGTATCCTTGCTTTTAATGTGCGACATATTTTTATGCCGCTGTTCTTTCGTCAGATTATCCGCCATATCCGTAAAATCAATCAATTTTAAATGATCTTCTATATTGGTTTCATATATTATGGTTATTATATCCCGCGGGAGGGATAATGGCAAGGGGAGATTCAGTGACTCTGCAATATCGCTTTTAATCCATAATGCAAAAGCCTATGGCAAATAGGGCAAAGACAAATAATATTTGCATACACATCAAGGCTGCATGCTTTATGCGCATATTCTCTTGAATCTTCCACGGGCATCTCAATATCAAGACACATGATGTTATCCTTTACATTAACAAAATTCTCTCCTTGTGCAAATTCCAAGTAATTATTTAAGCTAGAACTATACATTCTGTTTCCACGTTGATTTTGCATAACAAAATCATTATTCTGATACAAAAACTCTTTTATTTCTTCCAAGTCATCCATATCCTTAATTTCATATAATGTTTTCTGTATCTTATTTTCTTTTACTAAAAATCGTGAAATATTATTGATGGCATTTTTGTAATGTCCAATTGATGATTCAGATCATTTTCTTACTTCACGCAAATAGTTTTCATAGTATTTTTCAAAATGTGATCTTCATTCATATCATATACCTATCGCAATTATATGCTCCTAATCCATATTGTCCTCTTCCTCCTTTCCAAATGTCAACTCCATCAACTCCGCTGCAATGCTTTGACTTTGAACCCTCATCATACTATCATCGATTTTTGCCTTTGCCAGAAGATTCATACTCCCATACCACACAATTTCCTGATCGATAATCGCAAAGTGTTCACATGTATCTTCTACTGTTTTCATGTAAAAACCTGCCTGACGCATCTCTTCATGCAGCTGCATCCAAAAACCTGCATCACCAAAACCATAAGAATCCGGTTCCCATGACACGATTGTAATCTCAACTCCTGCAGCTTGTCGATCTTGCAGTAAATCAATTAATTCGTAGACCTTCAAACTGCTGATCGTCGGGCTTGAGATAACAATATTTTTGTTTGCAGCCAGCAAATCTTTTCTGTAAACTTCAAAATAATTTTCACTATCAAAAATAGCATTTGCCGTATGCTTTTCATTCTTCAGTCCGCCGCACACCTCATACCCGATCTGTTTGTACGCCTTCAATCGTTTTACATACATATTGTCAAACATCGGGATATGACTGTCCACATAATCATATACGATCACATTTTCTTTTCCTTCATAATCACGACTTAAACGTCCTGCATACTGCTTTTCCGAGTGGTCCTTATATCTGGATAAAACCACTGGCGTGCGCCCTGCTGATATACATTCCTTGATGTCTCTAAGGATCAACTCATCCCACATTTCGTTATTATGTATTATCTCATACGCCTCATTCGGATGCATTTTCTCCGTTATAACCCCTCTCGGAGCAACCGCACAAGTAAAACGCGGATAAACCAAATGTTCTATTCCCTGAGATTTTGCTTTTTCTTTTGCTGTATAACTATACCGTATAGGTCCAAGCAGCATAAAATTTATTTTCTCGAGTCCATCACCTCTTTTGGGTGTTGCCGTGACGCCATATACATACTTTGCTTTTGCTTCCTTCAGAATATTTGCTATCGTATCAGAAGCTGCATGATGGCACTCATCTACAATGATCATTCCATATTGATTCAGTAAATGATGAAATTCACCTTTCTTACAAAGCGATCCTGCCATAGCAATATCTATGATCCCTGTCATGGAATCATGCGCTCCCTGCAGCCTGCCAATTAATTCTTTCCGCACTCTTGTTTTTCCAGTCTTTGTCTGATATTCAGGCAATCCTTCGTCTATATCTAAAAATTGTTTCAGCGATTCCTTCCATTGTTCAATCAATGAGGAAGATTCCAAAATAATTAACGTATTTACTTTTTTCTCAGCTATCATTGCACTGCAGACCACTGTTTTTCCAAATGCTGTAGCCGCATACAATATGCCATTATCAAACTTAAGCATTTCATTCAATGCCAGTTCCTGCTCTTCGCGCAATTTTCCCTTAAAATCAACCTTGACATTTCTTCCCTCCTGTCGCTCATCTTCGATTTCATATGTTATTTTTGCCTGTTCCATATTTTCGATCAGCGTATCATACAAACCACGCGGTATCTCTATATAACCGCTTAAATGATCCCGTCCCAGATAAATCCAGCTGGATGTATAATAATTGGAAGTTCCAATAGCCTGATTTTTATAGTAAACAGGATTCCTTATCGCTGCCATTCTGCGGATCTTATTTTTCAAACCCGGTTTTATGTTTGTACTATCAATATTCATCCTCATTTGCAAAATCCTTTCTTTCAGCACCTTTTTCATGATTATCAAAATCATATACCAAGAATCTGCATGTTCCGTCAGCAAGCAGGGGATATACACCGATCACATCTGACGCATTATATGATTTTCCCTGTAAATGCGCCAGAATATCATCTTTTGTCAATTGCTTGTATGCCCGATATGCACAATCTTTGCAATTCATTTTCTGCTTTCGCTTTTTCGGGCATTCTTCCTTCCAATAATTATGGCATTGCGTATAATAACCGGCTTCACCAGTATTTTTCTTCTCATATCTTTTCGCATACACATCCTGTCTTCCCCAAAATCTGGAATAAAATAAAACAGCCATTTTTTCTGTGATTTTATCCGGATTCAAAATTCTCGCACCCTGATCAGGATCGTAGTCACAAAATTCTTCCGCAGCCTGCAAACGCATAATTTCCTGCCTGTAGGAAATCCCTGCACGATCCAATATATTTTTCAACACTTGATTTTCCAGCTGCAAATCATTCAGCTGTTTTTGTAAACGACTTACATTTTCAATTGGATTTCTCATAATTTTTCCTTTAATTACTTACTATCTATTGTCAAATGATGCACTGCTTTCTTAATTTTGCATTGTACACGAACTATTGCAGCTCATTGAGGAAAACAGCAGCAATAGCGGCACTTAACGATGCAATCAAGGATACAAGAAAATCATCATTAAGGAAAATATTATTCTAGCTTCTCCACAATGCAGGAATTTATCTAACTTTCAAATCCTTTGCCATACACAATGACTCTGGCATATTCACATATGGCCCATAATTAGGAATGATTTCAAATCCCAGCTTTTGATATACAGCACAGGATTCAACCAATAGCTCTCCCGTTTCAAGAATCATCCGTAAACTGACAACCTTTTGTAAACAGTTCAAGATCCTTTAATTAACATGATAATCTATACCATTTCTTGATATATGAATCTTCCAATAATGTTTTATCTGCATTTACCAGTTCAATAAATAATGCTGTCAGTCCATCCCATTCTTCATAGTTACCTGCATCATACAATTTCCAGTTTAACTGCTCCAAAGTCCAGTTGTTTTTAATAGAATTATGCAACATAGATGTGGTAGCCCAGTTTTCTTCTGAATCGGCACCGCCAAGTGCAACTGGGTATATATGATCCACCGTTGGGATGAACTCCCAATATGCATTATGACACTCTTCCATTTTCCAATGCGAGTGATACGGAAATTCCTCCAGCATATAATGAGATAAAACCTTCAAGAATCCGGGATTCACCAGTTTCTGACCGCTATACCTGTCAATAAAACCATCCTTTTTGAATTGTTCCATTTTCTGTTTATCCGTATATGACCTTTCGGTTGCGTCCATATGCCTAAAGGGATATTGTTCATTGATCAATATCTTTGCAGCTTCCTGTTCTCCCAAAAGCAGATATTTTCCAACCTTCTCTAAGGCTTCAATTTTTTCCATAGCATTTCCACCTCGTTTATCATAACTTATCTGTTTTGTGCTGATATAATAGTTTCTCTTAATTCATTCGATATCTCTACTCGCTTCAACTCTATTCCAAACTGTCGGATACTTTCTGCAAGTGCCGATTTTCCTGACAGAGTCCTTTCTTCTTGTTCATCACAAACCACTTCTGCCCTTTGCTGTTCTAAAGAACTGGATTTTTATATCTGTCATATTCCCTCCGTTCATAGTTATCAGAAATGCCATTATTTGTAATCGTGCATTCATCCACCTCAACTTTCAGCTGTACCAAAATAATCTCCTGCGATTTTTTCCAAATGTCCTGCTATCTGTGTAAATGGCAGATTCAAATCCAAAGTCTTTACCCATATCGTATTGCCGCCCATAGAATACTTATTATTCGGTGTAATCTGTTCCTGCGTCTTGGCATATAGAAGCATTCCTGCAACATTTCCGGTATTATACTTATCTAAGTTTTTTACATAGGTAAACACCTGATATAGATTGCCGGAATGAATACTCTGTACATCATATCGGCTCTGCATGGTATGGGCATAGTATTTCGCATCAATAATCAAAGTTCTCCCGCCATACTTCAGTGTAATATCAGTAACCATAGCTGGGAGAAATTCAATCATACCGTCATCAATATCCCAAGGAATTGTATCAGGATTAGCCTTATATTCCGGGTGATGATACCGGTAATATTCCAGTATAAACTTCTCATAAAGGCTGTGCATAGCTCTGTCATCAAGGAAAGTTGCAAGTTTCACCTCTCCTTTTTCTGTTGATAGTATTAATCCTGTAACTACCAGATAACATACATTCATCAGCATCCTATAACCCTGATTGTTTTTCTGATACCGAATCTTGTCCCACTTAATCTGACTTGGCTCTATCACATCTACATTATCAAAGAATACAAGGTTTTTCTTCAACACTACCTTATGTTCCTGCTTCACAGTCTTCTGTCGAACCAAAACCTGCATAGTAGTTTTTAATATCTGATTGGACAGATTGTTCTCTGAGAGTTCATCATATTCACAGGACAGCTTCTGTTTGTGCTGTATCTCGTTCCTAATCGTTCCCTGAATATTAAGTTTGCCACGCAGTACGGGAAGTTCCTCTTCCTGCAATATATACTCACGATACAATCCCCGCTTTAACTGACTTGCAACACCTTTTCCCAGAATGGCTGCAAACATATCGTGAATATTCTCAAACTCCTCCGCTGCCACCAAAGCATAGTTTGACTGACGCAGGGACTGAAAAGCATATGTCAGCATATAATATATATTTTTTATCAAAATCCCTTTGTCACTTGTCATTAGTCATTAAATACTCCTCTTAGTATGTTCTGCCATTTCTGTAATTTTGCAGGTTCGTCAAACCAGTATTCTTCCAGCATCGGAAGAATATCATACTCTACTACTGACTGCATCCATTCATCACTGCATTCTTCCTGACCGCAGAAATAGCTATGTCCAATGCAGAAACCATTTCCAAGAGAAGAGTCCCCCACAATTTCAAAGTTAAGGTCTTTTATTTTTTCTATCAATGTTTCAAATGTGTCATTATCAAAAGACTTCATATATTCCCTGAAACCGTCTGAACCAAATCCCGGCTCCATTGCGAAGAAGCTGAATCTTCGTCTAAGCGCATAATCAATCAATGCCAGACTTCGATCCGCAGTATTCATCATACCAATGATGTACAGATTCTTTGGCACTGAGAAAGGAAGCCCGTTATAAGCCAGAGTTAGCTTCTTTCCCCGATAATCCTTTTCAATGAGCATCAGAAGCTCGCCGAAAATCTTACTCATATTTCCACGGTTAATCTCATCAATAATGAAAAAATAAGGTAGGTCAGGATTATTCGCAGCCTTCTGACAAAACTCATAAAAGATACCTGTCTTAAGTTCAAATCCATCTCCGCTTGGTTTATATCCCATAATGAAGTCTTCATAAGAATAATTCTGATGGAACTGAATAAACTTTACCCTTGTTTCGTCCTTTACACCCATAATGGAATATGCAAGTCTTGTAGCAGCAAATGTTTTTCCTACACCAGGAGCACCCTGCAAAATAATATTCTTTTTATTTAAAAGCAATCCCTTCATGGTATCGTACTTCTCTGAACTCATATACACTTCTGAAAGGAAATCCTCTTTGTCATAGGTATCTATCTGTTCACTTCCGATAGGGTTTTCCTGATTTTCTTCACGGATAATGTCCATGATAAAATCATATTCACCCTTTGTCAGTTTAAACAAACTTCCCTGTGGGTTTGTAAAATACTCCATCTTTTCAAGCTCCGGAGCATCCCTTAATGTTGCATAGTCTATCGGAGTTGTTAATCCCTCTGTCTTCTCAAAATACAGATTCTCTCCGTCATTTTCTTTGATAATTCGACACAATGCGACAATCTGCTTCACAGGATTTGATTCATATCCAATAACAAAGTCTCCTGCTTTAGCGTCCAAAAAGTTCTGGAAAATTCTTCTCTTATTTCCGTTATCATTGTACATGGTGTAGGTCTGCTCTTCGCCCACATCTATATTTGCAAAGCTCCAAATCTTCGGATTTGCATTGAGCCACCAGTAATTCACATCACCTTCCGAATGATTTGCATAAAGCTCCGTATCAGAAAAGTCCACATCATTCAATGCCTCTGCCAATTCATCCCTGAGCTTCCATACGAAAGTGCCTTCCTCATCCAATTCTGCACTTCTTCCGGTAAAAAGAATCGTCCAATATCGCTTTGAACCATCCTTATCTCTTAAAGACACATCACAGCCTACTTTATTTGCAACTCTCTTCGCAAGTGCTGTTGCACCATTGTTGTAGAAATTGATATTTTCGCCATATTTTACTGATAACTGCTTGCAGGTTGCCATTCCGCCATAGTCAAGCATTCTATATAGGATTTCCCAGCTTTGTCCATTGAATATTTCTTCCTCTTCAAAAAGTTCTTCCCACATTTCTACGGAAATACCCGGATTATAATCCGTACCGATCCATTCTACTTTTTCTGTTTTCTTATTATCTGTCAGATAATTAGCAATATAGAAAGACACATCAAAAGCAAGAATTCTGTGGTTTTTATCTTCGTAGCAGCTATCATCCAGGCTTTCCTCGAACATGGAAAGCAATTCCGTATCTTCATTTACTGCATCACGGATGGCATCCACAAGTTTTGCATTTTCTTTTATGTTCTGGTCTGTATGTCCCTTAGTCGGCTTAAAATCATTTTCGAGATATATACTTGTCCCTTTACAAACAGAGTACTTGAATACATCATACTTATCCGGATATTTCAACCACAGATATACTGAAATTGCCATTGGTCTCTGATAATGCTGATAAGCCGGTGACAGACGATCACACAAATCCTGTGCATCAGACTGAAACTGCAATACCCTGTCTGTGACATCTTTGTTTTCATCATACAATCGGATAAACATGGCTCTTACTGCTTCTGCATCTTCCTCTGCGTACTGAATCATCATTTTCCTTGGAAAGTTATTCATGGATGCAAGTAAGTTGGTTGTTTTCTCTGTAGCTTTTGCAAACATTTCGCTGAAATTCTCAGCATTGATATCCCAATGGCTCTGAAACCACTTTACAGCCTCCCATTTGAATTTTTCGTCAACCCATCGCTCTGAAAAAGCTTCTTTATAGCTTTTCAAGGCTATTTGCATTTTCTCATTATTTATCATTCACCTTACCTCCAAGCTACTTTTCAAGGTATTCTACTTTTTCCCATGTGCCCTCATCCATACCATCCCAGACTTCTTCATCTCCGCAATGACCAAATAGGCCTATGGAAATAACAACATTCTCTTCCAATGTCATTTTTTCTGAGCAGCATAGAACTCATCCTTAAATTGAGTACTCCACATAATGTGATTACTGGATAATTTCCCTGCATCTTGCTCGCCCTAATCATGAATCTTTAATTTATTCCCTGCCATCCATGCTTCTAAAGTTATATATTTCTTTGGATTCTCAGGATCCTCTATTTTTCAAGGTTTGCGGGGATTTATTCTCTCACTCAAACTCTTTTCAGGGTACAGAGTATGTCTTGTTTTCTTATCGTTTTGCTTGCTCAAACGTATCATTTGTTGCGATTTTGCTTGAGGTATTCATAGTTTAAAAGCTGGTGTACCCATTTTGCACCCAAGAAAATACTAAAAGTTACTAATTACAATTTCCACTTCTCATCCAGATACGGTTTTATCATATCCATAATCTTTTCTGCCCTCTCTATCTGCTCTTTTGCCATA